>NZ_JAKMST010000005.1:0-144653 GCF_025772785.1 Campylobacter sp. CNRCH_2015_0338h | reverse complement strand
TTAACTAAACCCTTAATGGGTTTAGTTAATGAAGGATTTAAGTGAATTAATCATCAAATTTTTGACCTAAAATATTGCCTTTAAAATCTGTATAAATTTCCATCATATTATTTGTTCTAAATTTATAACCATTTATTCTTTTATCTACTTCTACAATAGCTGCATTTGGTTGCGCTGCTTGTACTTTAGTTATTACTTCTTTTGGGATAAATCCTGTTGGAATGCCTTTGTATTTACCATCAACTTCTTTCCAGTCTCCATTAATGATAAAGTCAATTTCTGTTCCATCAACCAAATTTACTTCGTAAGAATCCACGTCTTGTTTTACATAACCTACATTTACGCCTTTAAAATGAGTGTTTAAAAACTCTTGAGCCTTTTGAGGTAAAGCACTTGGACTAACAATCATATCTGCAAACATAGAACTTGCACAAACCAAACTAGCCAACATTAATTTCATTTTCATTTTTTCTCCTTTAAATAAAAATTGAAAGAATGATATTATTTGCTTGTGAAATTTGTGTGAATTTTAATTTTTAAAACCAACTATCTTATTTTTATCAAATGAAGATTCTATTTCTTTTTCTATGGTGTGTAAAAAATCACTCATTTTAAAAACACCATCTTTAGAAATAGCCGCTTTTAAAGCCGTATTTTTAACCACCATTACAATTTGAGCTCCACTTAATTCATATGAGGCTAATTTTTTTAAATCAAAACTACCTTCAAATTTAGCATTTTTAGGCAAAGCTTTTTGCCATATCATTAAGCGTTGTTCGTAATTTGGCTTTTTAAATTCAATTTTATACTCAAATCTTCTTGAAAAAGCCACATCTAAACTTTCTAAAAAATTAGTTGTTGCTATGATAACTCCGCTAAAGCGCTCGATTTGTTCCAAAAAAATATTTTGCATTTGATTATGCATTTTATCAGCACCGCCACTGCTTTCTACTCTAGTACTTAAAAACTGATCCGCCTCATTTAAAAGTAAAATAGGGCTTTGCTTACTTGTTTGACAAAGCTCTTTGTAAGTATCAAAAATCTTTCTTACATTTTGTTCACTCTCGCCCACATATTTACTTAAAATTTTAGAGCAATCAAAACTCAAAATGGATTTTTTCATAGCTTTTGCCACACTTAGCGCACTCATAGTCTTACCCGTACCAGCAGGGCCATAGAAAATTATCTTAGCTTCTATATTTTTATTAGTTTTTATACCCCATTTATTTAATCTTTCTAAAACCTTTTTATCTTGTTGTTTTAATATACTTTCTAATAAATCTTTAGTACTTTGGGGCATAATAACATCATCTATATTGATATTTGGCTCGATTAGTTCAAAAATATCTTGCTCCTTAACCAAATTTTGAAGTTTAATTTTTTTATTCTTTTTTGGCTCTTTAAAATTAATAATTCTTTGTAAAATATCATCACTTAAATAAAAAATCTTAGCTATATCACCCAAAGAATTAACAAATTCATCATATTCTAAAAGATTTGAACTAAGTAGCTTAGAATCTTTTTCCAATAAGGCTTTATTTTCTTGCTTTTGAGTCTCATCCTCGCTGATTAAATGAAGTAAAAAATTAAAATCTCTACTATAAGAATTTTCAGTATTTAGCAAATACTCTTCTTTTAATAAACTAATAAATATCAAGCATTCTTTATCATTTAAAGCATATTCTTTAAAAATCTCTGCTAAAACATTAGAAATTTTACTTTTCTTTAAACGCTCTTTAATGTATGCTTCAAATATAGCTATATCTTTTTTAATATTCTTGCTTTGAGAGCTTTTAGCAAAAAAACGCAATCTTTGATAAAGCTCGATTTTAAAAAATTCATCTTTTAAATATGCAATATG
The DNA here is from genome assembly GCF_025772785.1 of Campylobacter sp. CNRCH_2015_0338h. Classification (NCBI taxonomy): domain Bacteria; kingdom Pseudomonadati; phylum Campylobacterota; class Epsilonproteobacteria; order Campylobacterales; family Campylobacteraceae; genus Campylobacter; species Campylobacter sp. CNRCH_2015_0338h. The sequence goes on along the minus strand of NZ_JAKMST010000005.1, from coordinate 142,792 downwards.
ATCTTCATAAATTTGATCTTGCATATAATCTTGTATGGTTTTATTTTCTAAAACTTGTAAGAAAACTTCACTTAAACTTAACTCACATTGTAATAAATTTAAAAGCAAACTTGAGTTTTTACTCGATTTAAAATCAGAAAAAATTTGAACAATAAAACCTTTTTCTATAAGATTTTTAAGATCTTTTAAATGATCTAAATATTCATACTCATCATTTTTAAAAACTTCGCTAAGAAGATTATAAGCATTAGTACTTGCATTTGCCTGCAAATAATTTTTGCATAAATGCTTTAAAATTAAAATTTCATCTTCGCTGCATTGTAAGTTTTTATAAATATTGCTTTTAAAAGTATCATTAAGAAAAAGTTTTAAATCTTTCATATTTTCCTTTATATTGACTTTATGCTAAATTTGATTTTGGATTTTTTATCATTAAAACTCATATTTTTATCACAAACTTCATAAAAAATATCATAATTTTTACTTATAATCTTTTGAGTAAAACCACAAGAAGTAGTTTGTTTATTTTTTCCATAAAAAATAGGTCTTTTGTAAATTAGATCTTGTAAAAAATCATCATAATATTCATTATTAAAAAATCTGTTATTAAAAAAAGTTTTTGCATAGCATATGCCATTAACACAAATTTTATCGCCAATTTTTAATTCAAGTAAGGCTTTAGAAGCACTATAAAGCTCTAAACTTGTAAAATTTTTTCCCTCATATAAAAAACCATAATCAGCAAATTTAAACTCTGGAGTTTTTAAAATAACATAAGCACTTTGTGCTTGTGTTTTACTTTTTAAAGCACAAGAGCTTAAAAAAACACACACAAAACACAAAAAAGCTATTTGAAGTAAAGTTTTCATTTAAGATTTTTAAAACTAAGATTAAGTTCTAAATTGAGTTCTTTTACTATTTTCATCACGCTTTGCAAGTCATCAATTTGCTTACCAACTACACGAATTTCATTACCTCTAATGCTTGAAGTTGCCTTTAGCTTACTATCTTTTATGGCTTTGTTAATCTTCTTAGCACTATCAGCATCAATAGCGTCATTAATTTTTAAATTCAGTCTAAAATTTGCTCCACTCTCCCTGCTTAACTCTTTAATACCATTAGGGTTTATCCCTCTTTTAATAAGCTTTGAAATAACAATATCTTTTAGCACTTCAAGCTTTGCTTCACTAGAGCAAATAAGTTTATAAACACTTTCTTTTTCATTTAACTCTATTTCACTTTTAATGCCCTTTAAATCATATCTACCATCAAGCTCTTTTTTAGCTTGCTCTAAAGCATTTTTTAACTCTTGCTTGTCAATTTCCCCGCTAATATCAAAACTATGTTCACTTGCCATTTTCTATAAACTCCTTAAGATTATTAAATACAATTTGGACTAAATTTTGTATGGATTCTTCACTTGCCCATGCAACATGTGGAGTAATGATTAAATTTTCTTTATTTTTAATACTAAGCAAAGGATGATTTTTAATCATAGGTTCTATTTCAAGCACATCAAGCCCTACTTTGATATTTTTCTCATTCATAACTTGAGCCAAATCTGCTTCATTGATGATTCCACCGCGCCCCACATTAATCAAAATAACCTCATCTTTTAAAAGCATTAGCTCTTTTTTGCTTAATAAATTTTTTGTCTTATCATTTAAAGGTGCGTGAATACTAATTACATCACAAGTTTTTAAAAGCTCTTCAAGACTTACTTTTTCATATTCATCATTATTATTAGTCCCCGAAGTAGAATAATAACAAATTTTAGAACCAAACATTTGAGAAACCTTAGCTACTTCCTTACCTATAGCTCCAAGTCCTATAATACCATGTTTTTTACCGGTTAAAGTATGCAAGGTCTTGCTAAAATCACAAAACATTTTACTCTCACACCATTTGCCTTCTTTGCTCCATTTATCATAATATGGAATTTGATTTAAAAAAGCAAAAAGCAAAGCAAAGGTATGGCTTAAAACACTTTTTGTAGAATAACTAGCTGCATTTTTTACCACTATACCTTTAGAATTTGCATAAGCTACATCTATATTATTTACCCCTGTACCAAGTTGTAAAATAAGCTTTAGGTTAGTGTTGTCAATCACTTTTTTGTTAATGATGATTTTATTTATCATCACAACTTGCGCATTAGCTATTCTTGCAATAACCTCATCTTTAGAAGTTAAATCATAACTTATAAACTCACCAAGACTTTCAAAAACCGTTAAATCTGCTCCACCTAAGGTAGCAGCATCTAAACATACTATTTTCATTAATCTTTTACTATATGTCCTACAAATTTAGAATAATTATCAAGTACCAAACCACCTTTTCTAAAACCTAATCCACAACCCTCATAAGCAAAGAAAACTCCTGCTTGATAATAATCACTTTCATTTTTATTAAACTCAGCAAATTCTTGATATACAAAGCGATTATTTTGATAATCTCCCTTTGTTTCAAAACTTACATCTCCATTAGCTTCTATAATAGAAACATTGGCTCCTTCTCTACCAAAAACAGGTTTTTTAACACATTTTTTACCCACTAAAGGTTGATCACTTGTTTCAAGCAATAAAGGATGATTTGGATAAAGCTCCCATAAAATTTTCATTATACCCTTACTTTGAAAAAGTAAAGTATAAGCAGGATTTAAAATGATTGCCTTTTGATTTTGCATGATTTGAGTTAAAAGCATAGCAAGCTCACCCTCTTCTATGGCTATACTTTCCCAAGGAATGAGTTTGAAAAAATACTCAAAATTTACATCATTTTTAAAAACACCTTCGGGCGAAAATTCAACCTCATCAATATAAGAAAACTCACTCTCAAAACCTGCTTCACTAGCAATGTGTGCTAAAAGTTTGGTTGTGATCATATCCTCATCGCTGCCTGCAATTGAAGAAAATAATATCTTCCAACCTTCATAATATTTTTCAAACTCACTTACATCTTCTTCTAAAGTGATAAGTCTTTTAAAATTATCTTTTAAGGCTTCATATATATTATTAAATTGCGAGCTTTCATCTAGGTTATTTTGCTTTAAAATAGCCCATTGTAAAATAGCACTTTCAAATAAAGATGTTGGGGTATCAGCATTAAATTCTATTAGCTTTATAGGCTTACCATCAAGTCCACCTGCTAAGTCAAATCTACCATATAAATGCCAATGCACATCATTTTCCCAACTCATCTTAATTGCATCAACCAAATTAAAAGGAATTCCAAGCTCATCAAAACGATCATTATCAATCACTTCTTGCGCAGCAGCCACAAACATATCATAAAGCTCATTCACTGCTTCATAATATGCATTTGCTTCACTTTCTTTAACACAAACTAAATTAGAATCTAAATAATCACTCCCATCATTATCTGTATGCCATGAAAAGCCAATTTGATCTAAATATGACTTTTCTAAAGGATTTACTTTTAAAAAATTCATTTTTTACCCTTAAGATCCAAAAGAGTTAGAAGAACTTGAGGTAGCCTTAGAACCACCACCAAAAAAGCCTGATTTTTTCGCACTCGAGCCTGAAGTAGCACTTGTACTTGCTTTATTAAAGCTATTTACACTTCTTTGATAAGCACTTTGATTTGAAAATGCTCCTCTTTGTTGATTTGCAAAATTTTGATTATTAAAAAGCTTTGAACCTATCCAACTACCAAGTATAGCACCAGCTGCACTTGCAAGCAATGTTTCACCTAAAGAAAGCCCTCCACTACTCATTTGAGCGTTATTTGGATTTGTTAAATTTGAAGTACCATTGTCTATTTTAGCAGCTTCTTCTTGGATTAATTTATCCATTTCTTCTTTACTTAAAACTCTTTCAGTTCCATCAAGTTGTTTTAAAACCACCCTAGTTTCATCACTTGGAAATTGATCTTTGATTTTGTATTGATTTGGAGCGGTTTCTTCAATGATAACAAAAGCACCTTGAGTATTTGCTGCTTGGCTTAATGCATTATTAGAATCATTTGTATTGTTGCTACACGCACTTAAAGCACCGCCACTTATAGCAGCAATACCGCTTATCATACTAAGCTTAAGTATAGTTTTTATATGTTTCATAATCTTTCCTAAATTTATAAGTTTAACTTAATAAGATTTTAACAAAAAAAGTATTAATAAAAATTAATTGCTTTAATTTATCATAATCATTAAATTACTACTTAAAATAAATACAGCAAAAGCAAAAAATATAAAAGCACTTAAATAATCAATAAGTTTTAAATTCTTTTGATAAATTCTTACCATGAAAGGTTTTGAAAATAATAAAGAAATCAAAGAAAAGTAAATTATGGTTTCTAAGATCAAAACAAACACTAATATTATCAACATCCATCGCATTTGGGCAAAATCAAAACTTGCAAAAACACTAGCAAAATAAAAAATAACTTTTGGATTTGATAAATTTGTTATAACGCCACTTAAAAATGCAGATATATGAGTTTTTTGAACTTTTATATTACCTTTTTTTGCATTTTTATAAATCCCATAAGCTAAATACAAAAGATAGCAAGCTCCAAAACTTGACAAAACGATTTGCAAAAATGGAAATTGATGAAAAATCACACTCAAACCAAGTATAGAAAGTATAATCCACACACTCATAGCTAAACTCACACCCAAACTCGCTTTTAAAGCACTTTTAATACCTTCTCTTAAAGCACAAGAACTTACTAAGAAAAAATCAGGTCCTGGTAAAATAAGTCCAAAAAAATGAATGATTAAAATCCAAAGAAACATAAAAATAATCGAAGAAAAGCCGAAAATTCGGCTTTTTGGTATTAGAGTCTTGACTCGTAGCGTCTAAGCATATAAAGTCTTTTAAGCATTTTTTTGCGTGCTGAAATTTTTTGTTTTTTGCGAATTTCAGTCATAGGCTCAAAAAATCTTCTTGCGCGAACTTCAGTAACAACTAGATTTCTATCTACTTGTTTTTTGAATTTTCTATACGCTTCATCAAAAGACTCGTTAGGATGTACCTTGATTCCTGGCACGACCCTCACCACCTTTCGTTAAAAATTTGAAAGTTTTGATTATACCATAATTTTACTTGAAAATAAAATTTATTTTTGTAATAATTACATAAATAAAAATTAAACATAAATTCTTAATTAAGAAAAAGTTTGGTTTAATTTTTCTAGTATTACAATTAAAAAATATTTTACAAGGAAATCAAAATGAGTGCCTGTGTCACTAATTATACTAAGAAAAGATATATAGCTTATATCATTTCCATGGTTATTTTCATTGCTTTGCCTTTTATCAAAATCAATGGAAATCATTTCTTTTTATTAAGTTTTGATCATAAAAAACTTAATTTATTTTTTATAGCTTTTGATACCCAAGAGCTTTATTTAATGCCATTTCTTATTATGGGTATGTTTTTAACCATACTTTTTGTTACTACCTTAGCAGGAAGAATTTGGTGTGCATGGAGTTGTCCTCAAACCATTGCTAGGGTTATTTATAGAGATTTATTGCAAACAAAAATATTTAAAATACACAAAAGCACAGCAAACAAACAAAAACAAGTAGATGGATTTTTTATCAAAAAAGCTTTAAGCATTGTGATTTTTTATCTTTTTTCTCTATTAATGATGAGTGCTTTTTTATGGTATTTTGTACCACCTGAAGATTTTTTTGTATATATTCAAAATCCTGCTGATCATTTATTGCTTTTGGGAATTTTATTTTGCGCTTCTTTGGCCTTTACTTTTGATATAGTGTATTTGGGCGAAAAATTTTGTGTTTATGTATGCCCTTATGCAAGAATTCAATCTGTAATGTTTGACAATAATACCGTTCAAGTCATTTATGATGATAAAAGAGGCGGAGTGATTTATGATGGGCATACTAAACTTTATCAAAAACCACCACAAGGTGAATGCATAGGATGTGAAGCCTGTGTAAAAATTTGCCCTACACATATAGATATACGCCAAGGAATGCAACTTGAGTGTATTAATTGTCTTGAATGTGCCGATGCTTGCTCGAAAATTCAAGCTAAATTTGACCGCCCTAGTTTGATTAATTGGACTAGTGCAAAAGCTATTGAAACAAGAGAGAAGGTAAAATATTTCAGATTTAGAACTATCGGATATTTAGTAGTTTTATGTGGTGTTTTTGCAGCCTTAGTTTTAATGGGAAGCAAAAAAGAAAATATGCTTTTAAATATTAATCGTTCTAGTGAGCTTTATCAAATTAGAAAAGCACATGATGGAGAATTAATTATTAGCAATGCTTATGTATTTTTATTCCAAAACACTGATAATAAAGTTCATGAGTATTATTTTGATGTGAAATTACAAGGCATTGATGATGGCTTAGAAATCATTAGACCAAAAAAACCTTTTAAATTAAAAGCCGGAGAAAAAGATAAACAAATAGTTGTACTAAAAGCTACTAAAAAACTAGCTGATAACGATAGAAAAGATACCGTAATACCTTTAATTATTCAAGCATATGCGCTTGATGATAAAAATATCATAATCACAAGAGAAAGTAATTTTGTCTATCCTAAAAACTCAATTATAGAGCACAAAAAACACCAATGATAAAAAAACTTTCTTCAAAATCTCAAGCAAGGCTTGAAAAAATCAAACAAATTGCTGCGGAGTCGTTTTTAGAAAACGGCTACGAAGCAACTAATCTTAAAGATATTATCAAGCAAGCTGGTGGTTCATTTTCTTGTGTATATGAGCATTTTAAAAGTAAAGAAGGTTTATTTGAAGCGGTTTTAAATGATTTTGCAGAAAATCATTTTCTAGCTATTTTGAAAAAAAATATGCAACTTTCACCCAATGCTAATTTAGAAGAATTTTTATATCAATTTGCTAAAGCTTATTTGGGAATTTTTAATGACGCTAAAACCATAGCTATAGTAAGGCTTTTATATTCTGAAATTTATAATGAAAAATTTGATTTTGGGAGGTGGTTTAAAGGAAGCAATAGAAAAGAAGTGGAATATGTACTTCAAAAAAGATTTGAAGAAGAAAATAATGAAAATTTAGCCAAAAATGCTGAATTTTTAAGCTATACATTTTGTGCTATGCTTAGGGGAACCTTTTTTATACAAAGTACTTTTGAAAACAAGGTTTTAATGAGTAAAAAAGAGCAAGAAAATCATGCAAAAAAAGTTGTTAAGCTTTTTACTCAAGGAATTGTTAATTTTAATTAACCAAAGATTGATAGAATAACAATCATACAATTTTGTAATATAAATTACTTTTTTAGCTAAATAAATAATTTAAGGAAACCAATGAAAACAAAACTTTTAACTCTAGCTTGTGCCTCGCTGATATTTGTAGCATGCTCAGATGATAAAAACGCACAAGTTAAACAACTCCCTCCTCAACCTGTAAGTATTATGACTATGCAAAGTGCTAATTTACCTTTAGAATTTACCTATCCTGCAAGATTAAGCACTGAATTAGATGTGGTGATCAAGCCTAAAGTAAACGGTGAAATCAAAGCAAAATATTTCAAAAGTGGCCAAGCTGTTAAAAAAGGCGATAAGCTTTTTCTTATAGAGCCTGATAAATACCAAGCAAATGTAAATATGGCTTATGGAGATGCTTTAGTCGCAAGAGCAAATTTTGATGATGCTGAAAAAAATTTCAAAAGAGATCAAATTCTAATAGAAAAAAATGCTATTTCACAAAAAGAATTTGATGCAAGTTTGGCTAAATTTAATTCTACCAAGGCTAATTTAGAAAGCGCTAGAGCAAAGCTTGCTAATGCAAGATTAGACTTAAAATACACCGTGGTAAGCGCTCCATTTGATGGGGTTTTAGGAGATGCGCTAATGGATGTGGGTGATTATGTAAATGCTTCATCAACTGAGCTTGTACGCATTACAAACATTAACCCAATCTTTGCAGACTTTTATATTTCTGATGTAGATAAAATCAATATGAATAAAAATATTCAAAGTGGCAACTGGCAATTAGAAAATATCCAAGTGCAAGCTAATGTTGGTGGTGAGCTTTTCAATGGAAAATTGTATTTTATAGATAGCGTTATAGACACTCGTAGTGGTGGGGTAAAAGCAAAGGCTATTTTTGATAATAATAACTCAAGTTTAATGCCTGGTTCTTTTGCAAATGTTCATGTTGGTGGTTTTGTTCAAAAAGATGGTTTTGAAATTCCTCAAGCTGCGCTTTTACAAGATGATAGTGCTACTTATGTTTATACCTTAGTAGATGGAAAAGTAGTTAAAACTATTGTTAATGTTATCTATCAAACTTCTGATAAAGCAATCATCGACAAGGGCTTAAAAAATGGTGATAAAGTGATTTTAAATAACTTCAAAAAAATCCGTCCTGGTGCAAGTGTTAGCGTAATGGAGAATAAATAATGTTTTCTAAATTTTTTATAGAAAGACCTGTATTTGCTTCTGTTGTAGCTATTATCATTTCTTTAGCAGGGATTATAGGGCTTTATTCTTTACCTGTAGAACAATACCCTTCTCTAACTCCACCCGTTGTAAAAGTAAGTGCAAATTACTCAGGTGCTGATGCTCAAACAGTGGCTCAAACAGTGGCTATTCCTCTTGAAGATGCAATCAATGGGGTTGAAAATATGATTTATATGGATTCAACTTCAAGCTCTTCAGGTGATATGAGTTTAAGTGTGTATTTTAATATAGGTACAGATCCTGACCAAGCAACAGTTGATGTTAATAATAGAATTTCAGCTGCTATGGCAAAACTACCTGAAGATGTTAAAAAAACCGGTGTTAGTGTAAGAAAAACTGGTTCAAGCATTTTAGAGGTTGCTACTTTATATTCCCCTGATGGTTCTATGGATTCACTTGAAGTATATAATTACGCTGCATTAAATATCTTAGATGATCTTGCTAGGGTTCCTGGTGTGGGTAATGCTGTAGCTATTGGCTCAAGAAATTATTCTATGAGAATTTGGCTCAATCCTGATTTATTAAACAAATACCAAGTTACTGCAACTGATGTTATTGCTGCAGTTAGTGAGCAAAATGCTCAATATGCTACTGGTAAGATAGGTCAAGAGCCTGTAGTAGAAAGATCTCCTTATGTGTATTCAGTAACTATGCAAGGAAGGTTAAAAAACACCAAAGAATTTGAAGATATTATCATAAGAGCAAATAGCGATGGCTCTTTTTTAAGACTTAAAGATGTGGCTGAAGTTTCTTTGGGCTCAAGAGAATATACATTCAATGGTAGATTAAATGGAAATGATGCAACTCCTATTTTGATTTTCTTACAAACTGGAGCAAATGCAGTAAGTACAGCTGAATTAGTACAGAAAAAATTTGAAGAACTTTCTAAAAGTTTTCCTGAGGGCTTAGCCTATAAAGTACCTTATGATACAACTATATTTATTAAAGCTTCTATTAAAGAAGTGGTAAAAACTTTTTTTGAAGCACTTATTTTGGTTGTGATTGTAATGTATTTATTCTTAAAAAATTTCCGCTCAACTATCATACCTATGATTGCTGTGCCTGTTTCTATTTTAGGAACTTTTGCAGGATTATATGTCTTAGGCTTTAGCATTAACTTACTTACACTTTTTGCTTTAGTTTTGGCCATTGGTATTGTTGTTGATGATGCGATTATTGTGGTTGAAAATATCGATAGAATCATGCATGAAGATCCAAATATAAGTATAAAAGAAGCAGCTATTAAAGCCATGGATGAAGTTGCTGCACCTGTTGTATCTATCGTTCTTGTACTTTGTGCAGTATTTATACCTGTTTCATTTATATCTGGCTTTGTGGGAGAAATTCAAAGACAATTTGCTATAACTCTGGCAATTTCAGTTACAATTTCAGGTTTTGTGGCTTTAACTCTAACTCCTTCTTTGTGTGCGATTTTTTTGAAAAGAAACGAGGGTGAACCATTTTATTTTGTGAAAAAATTTAATGATATTTTTGATTGGTCTACTGAAGTTTTTGGAGCCGGTGTAGCTTATATACTTAAAAGAACTGTACGTTTTGTTATAATATTTTTTCTTTTAATAGGTGGTTTATATGGATTATTTAAATTAGTACCAAACTCACTTGTTCCAGCTGAAGATCAAGGAAATTTTTTAACTATTGTTAATCTACCAGCAGCATCTTCTCTTAATAGAACTACTCAATCCATGGATGCTATGGCAGAAGAACTACGCAAAAATGAAAACATAACAAATATTGTAGGTCTTATAGGTTATGATCTTTTCACAGGCTCTTTAAAAGAAAATGCCGGTGCAATGTTTGTGAATTTAAAAGATTGGAACGATAGAGATACTAGTAGTTTTGATTTAACAGGAATGTATAACAAACAATACTTTTTAAATCCAAATTTCCAAACTTTCTTTGTTAATCCACCGCCAATCCAAGGCTTAAGTTTAACTGGTGGTTTTGAAATGTATGCACAAAATCGTGGTGGTAAAAGCTATGATGAAATTCAAGCAGATGTAAATAAATTAGTTGAAGCAGCAAACAAACGTCCTGAGCTTAACAACGTAAGAACAACGCTTGATACTAATTTCCCACAATTAAAATTAGAAATTGATCGTGATAAAGTAAAACTTTATGGTTTAAATTTAGCTGATGTATTTAGTACACTAAATGCTACTATAGGAACTTATTATGTAAATGATTTTTCTATGCTTGGGAAAAATTATCGTGTAAATATTAGTGCCATTGGAGATTTTAGAAATACACAAAATGCCTTAAAAAACATCTTTGTTAGAGCAAAAGATGGTTCTATGATAGCCTTAGATAGCGTTTTAACACTTCATAGAGGAGTTGGACCTGATGATGTAAAACGCTTTAATATGTTCCCATCAGCACTAGTGCAAGGCGATCCTGCTCCTGGTTATACTTCAGGACAAGCAATTGATGCTATTGCTCAAGTTGCTAAAGAAACTTTGGGAGAGGATTATTCTATTGCCTGGGCAGGTTCGGCTTATCAAGAAGTCACAAGTAGTGGTGCAGGTCAAGTAGCTTTTGCGCTAGGACTTTTATTTGTATTTTTAATTCTAGCAGCACAGTATGAAAGATGGCTCATGCCTTTAGCGGTAATCACTGCTGTACCTTTTGCGGTATTTGGTTCTTTACTTCTTGTATGGCTTAGAGGCTTAGAAAATGATATATATTTTCAAACAGGGCTTTTACTTTTAATAGGTCTTTCAGCTAAAAATGCCATTTTGATTGTTGAGTTTGCTATGGAAGAACACCTTAAAAAAGGAAAAAGTATTTTTGAAGCTTCTATTAGTGCGGCAAAATTAAGATTTAGACCTATTGTAATGACTTCATTGGCATTTATTTGTGGTATTTTACCTTTATATTTTGCTTATGGAGCAGGAAGTGCAAGCCGTCATGCAATTGGCACAGGTGTTATAGGGGGTATGATAGCAGCTTCTACTATAGCCATTTTCTTTGTGCCTTTATTTTTCTATTTACTAGAAAGCTTTAATAAATGGCTTGATAAAAAAAGAGGTAAAATCAATGCGTAAGTTAATAATTTTTGCAAGTTGTTTTTTAATAACAGCTTGCAGTTTAAAACCAAATTTAGAAATCAAAGATGTAAATTACACTAAAAGTTTAGATCAAAACATTAGCATTAATAAACAATGGTGGAAAGCTTTTAATGATAATTATTTAAACACCTTAGTTGATCAAGCTTTAAAAAACAATAATGACTTGCAAATTGCATATATGAATTTACAAAAAGCTTATGAAACTTTAGGTATAGCAAGAAGTGATTTGCTTCCTAAGCTTGATGGAAGTGCTAGTGGAGCAAGAGGAAAAACTAGCATTAATGCTCCAAGCAACAAAAGTAATGAATTTGTCTATGGTAATGATTTTAACATGGGTTTAAATTTAAGCTATGAAGTAGATTTATGGGGCAAAGACAGAGATACTTATGGTGCTTCAAAAGCAAAATTACAAGCTAGTGAGTTTGACTATGAAAGTGCGAGATTAAGCTTAATTTCTAATGTAGTAAAAACTTATTTTAATCTAGCAAGCTTAAGCGAGCAAGTAAAAATTTTAGAAGAAACAACCCAAAGTTATCAAAAAACTTATGAGTTAAAATTAGAGCATTTTAAACTTGGAGTAATTAGTGAGTATGAGCTTAACAAATTTAAAGCTGAGCTTGAAAATTCAAGAGTTTTACTCACAAATGCTAAAATTCAAAAAGAAGCTAACACCAAAGCTTTAAAAATCTTAACTTCAAATGATATTGATGATATACTTTATAATAGCATAAAGTATAAAAAAATAGGACAATACGAACTTAGCATACCTGAGGGCATTGGTAGTGAAATTTTACTTCAAAGACCTGATGTACAAGCTAGTTTAAAAACTTTAGAAGAAAAAAACTATCTTGTTGGAGTAGCTAGAACTGCATTTTTACCAAACCTTTCTTTAACAGGACTTTTGGGCTTTCAAAGCAATGATTTAGATCTTTTAGTCAAACATGGAAGCAATACTTGGAATGTAGCTGGAAATTTTGCAATGCCGATTTTTCATTGGGGTGAGATTATGAATAATGTTAATATTGCAAAACTTACCAAAGATGAAGCATTTTTACAATATGAAAATACCTTAAAAACAGCCTTTGGGGAAATAAGACTTGCTTTATTTAACCGCCAAAGCTATTATGAGAATGAGCAAAATTATAAAAATTTATTTCTAGCTCAAAGTAAAATTTATGAAATTTCCACCTTAAGATATGAAAATGGTGTGATTAACTTGGCTGATTTTTTACAAGATCAAAGAAATTACTTAAATGCTAAACTTTCTTATACTAACTCATCTTATGAGCTTGCAAATTCTATCGTAGATGTTATGAAAGCTTTTGGTGGAGGATTTAACGCTAAAGAAGAATCAAAAGAAAACATCAAAGCTATGGAAGAAAACTTAAAGGAAAACTTTTATAACGACTAAGTCTTTAAGGCTTAGTTGTTAATGCATTTGAATTTGAATTCTTTGATTAAAATTATTATTTCCTCTATCTTTTGGGCTATTATGCTCAAAACGATAACGCATACTACCTGAAACATTAACATCTTGAAAAATTTCATCTAAAGGCGCAGAATTTGACACGCTTATAAGCCCTAATAAAAATACAAAAAATGCTATAAAAATCTTTTTCATTATAAAGCCTTTGTAAAAATATGATACAATTATAGTCTTTTTAAATAACTACAAAATGAAAATTTAGGAAAAATATGAATTTTTTACAAAACTTAGCTCTTTCTTACTCACACAAAGCTATGCAAAAATCTTTAGAAAATGGTTTTGATGTGAAACTTTTAAAAGAAGGACAAGAAAAAAAAGTTAATCCAAAAAAATCTTATATGCTTTATGCTCACATACCATTTTGTCATACTTTTTGCCCATATTGTAGTTTTCATAAGTATTATTACAATGAAGATTTAGCAAAAAGATATTTTGAAAGTTTAAGAGAAGAAATCAAACAAGTCAAAGATAAAGGATTTGATTTTACTTCTATGTATGTGGGTGGTGGTACTACTTTAATCAACGAAGAAGAGCTTGCTAAAACTTTAGAACTTTGCAAAAAATTATTTAACATCAAAGAAATTTCTTGTGAAACCGATCCAAACCATATTGACCCGAAAAAATTAGAAATGTTTAAAGGGCTTATAGATCGTTTAAGTTGCGGTATACAAAGTTTTGATGATGATACTTTAAAAAAAGTAGCAAGATATCATAAATTTGGTTCAAGTAAAGAACTTCAAGAAAAACTCTCTAAAGCCATAGGCGTGCTTCCTATTATGAGTCTTGATTTGATTTTTAATTTTCCTTCTCAAACCAAAGAGCAATTACTCAATGATTTAGAAATAGCCAAGAGTTTAAAACCTCAACAAATCACAACTTATCCTTTGATGAAATCCAATTTAACTAAAGATAATATCGCAAAAACTTTAGGAGTAAGTTTTAAAGATAATGAATTTGAGTTTTATAAAATCATTGTAGATTTTTTCAAAGATTATGAAAGAAATAATGCATGGTCATTTTCTTTAGAAAAAAGTAGCTTTAATGATGAGTATGTAAGTAGCCATCATGAGTATTTAGGCGTTGGAAGTGGGGCTTTTAGCTTTTTAGATGGAGAACTTTTAATCAATGCTTTTAATTTAAATGATTATTCTAAACTCATCAAAGAAAAACAAAATGCAAATATTGCTAAAGCTAATTTTGGTAAAAAAGAAATCATCAAATATGTCTTTTTAACCGAAATGTTTACTGGTAAAATCGAGATTGATAAATTTAATAAAACTTTAGATTGTAATTTAGAAAAAGATCTTTTCATCGAACTTTTAGGCCTTAAACTAAGTAAAGCTATAAAAAAAGAAAACAATACTTTATATACAAGTGAATTTGGACGTTATTTGTTTATGGTATTAATGAAAGATTTTTACACCGGTATGGATTTAGTGCGTGCTGTATTTAGAGATGATAAACGCTTACAAGATAAAGAACGCATTAATATCATGCAAGAAAATGTTGATCCACTTGATTTTAAAAGTATGGAGTTTAAAGGATAAAAAGCCTTTAAAAAAAGGCTTTTTACTAAAACGGTCTTACCACCATCATAATAGCGATGATTATAAATAATATTGTTGGAATTTCATTATAAGCTCTAAAGAATTTCCCACTTTTTTTGCAAGTATCATTTTGAAGTTGTCTATAATAATAATAATTTTGCAAATGATAAATGATTAAAAGTAAAGCACAGGTTAATTTAGCATGCATATATCCACCTACCATTAACACATCTTTATTAGCCATCATCATCAAACTTCCAGTGATTGCAGTAGCTATCATAGCAGGAGTTTGGATATAAAAATACAATTTTCTTTCTTGAATTTTCACCACTTCCACAAAGCCTTTATTGTCTTTATGCTCTGTGTGATAAACAAAAAGTCTTGGCAAATAAAACATTCCAGCCATCCATGAAACAAAAGCCAAATAATGCACCATTTTAATCCATAAATACCATTCATTCAAAAAATCTAACATTTTTCTCCTTTTTTATTAAAAATTTCTTTTATTAAAATCAAAGCTACGCTAATGTTTATCATCACATCAGCTAAATTAAACACAGCAAATTCAAACCACTTATGCCAAAATACAAAATCCACTACACCTATATGCACAAAGCGATCAAGTAAATTTGAACACCCAGCAGATAGCATAATGGCAAAAGCGATCAAATGTGTTTTAAGAAACTCTTTTTGATAAAGCAAATACCCAAACAAAGCCAAAATAAAAACAAGCTGTATGTATTTTAAATACTCTCCTAAAAATGCAAACATTGAAAAGGCCACACCGGTATTATAAGTTAAAACTAAATCAAAAAATTCACCCTTATACTCAAGTCCTTGTAAAAACAAATACTTGCTTGCTTGATCTAGTATAAAAACTAAAGCAAAAACAAGACAGGATTTTAAAGACAGGATTTTAAGCATTCAATGCTTTCATAAAAAAGCTTTCCACAGCTTTCATTTCTTTTTCTAAAAGCTTAATGTCTTTTGCTTCAAGCAATAAGCGTATTAAATTTTCTGTACCTGAATACCTAAACAAACTAGCAATTCCTTTTTTTTCTAAATCTTTTTTCAACTCTTCTAAGCCTGCAAGCTTGCTTAAGTCTTTTTTCTCTGAAATTTTAAGATTATGTAAAAGTTGTGGATAAGGCTTAACTTGATTTAAAATTTCGCTTGCGCTTTTTGCCTCACTAAGCATTAAAGCACTAAATTGTAAAGCAGCTACCAAACCATCTCCAGTTTTTGCATAGTCACTAAAGATAATATGCCCACTTTGCTCTCCGCCAAAATTTCCACCACATTCTTTGAGTTTTTCAAGCACGTATTTATCGCCTACATTGCAAGTTTCATGTGTGATTTTATGTTTAGTTAAAAACTCTTTTAAAGCACCATTACTCATTATAGTGCTAACCACGCTTGATTTTAACTTGCCTTGTTTTTTCAAAAATAAAGCTAAAACACCCAAAAGACTATCTCCATGAGCTACTTCGCCTTTTTCATCCACAACAACCAAACGATCCGCATCCCCATCAAAAGCAAAGCCCACATCTGCTCTAAATTTCTTTACTTCCAAAGCTAAATTTAAAGGATGTAAAGCCCCGCAATTTTCATTGATATTTAAACCATTTGGCTTATCATTGATCACAATCACATCTGCACCTAGTTCTTTAAAAACCGTAGGTGCTACCTTATAAGAAGCTCCATGAGCCACATCTAAAACAACGCGCAAAGATTTTAAAGTCAGCTCTTTAGGAAAAGAATTTTTTATAGAAACAATATATCTTCCTATCACATCATCAATTCTTTTTGCTTGACCAATTTGAGATTTTGTTGTTCTTGCTTCTTCTATGAGTTTATCATTAAAATAAATTTCTTCTATTTTTGCTTCTGCTTGCTCATCAAGTTTATTTCCGTGTGCATCAAAAAATTTAATACCATTATCATAGTAAGGATTATGTGAAGCTGATATCATAATACCTGCATCACAACGCATATCTTCAGTTAAAAACGCAATAGCAGGTGTTGGCATAGGACCTATTTCTATAACATTATATCCTATAGAAGTAAGCCCTGAAACGATAGCATTTTCTATCATATAACCGCTTCTTCTTGTATCTTTTCCTACTAAGATATTATTTGTAAGGGCTTTGTCTTTAAAATAAATTCCAGCAGCCATAGCCAAACGCATAGCTAAAAACGAGTCCAAAAACTCCCCTGCTTTACCGCGTACTCCATCTGTTCCAAAAAGTTTCATTTTTTTACCTTTGATTTTAAATAGTGCAATTATAAGAAAAAAAGTTAAGTAATGTATAAATGTGAGAATTTTATAAGCATTAGTTAGTAATAAAAATATATAATTTTTAAACTTTCACTTAAGGAAAATGAATGAAAAAAATCATCGCAGGGGTTGTAGTAGTTGTTTTATTAGTTATAGGGTTTTTTACCTCAGCTTCTTACATTAACACTATCAATGGAAAAATATTTGCTCAAATGAGCCAAGATACAGCATATTATAGTGTTGAAGATGCTAACTATACCAAAGGACTTTTAAATTCCAAAGGAAGTTTTATAGCTACACTAAATGACTTGCCTTATAGTTTTAAAGTGAATGTGGATTTTTCTAATAATTTTTTTGCAAGTAATAATGCCATCGTTTCTATTTTAAATGAAAATGAAGACTTAAAAGGCATTTTCCCAAATGAAGAAATCTTTAAAATATTAGTTAGTGCAAAAGGTGGAGACATTAACATCAATGCAAAAATAAATGATATTAATTTTACCCGCAATGATACAAATTTAGTTTTAAACAATACATCTTTTAAGATTACAGGTTCTGAGGAATTTGTAAAAAATATGGAGCTTAATCTAGGTTATGTTTTATTAGAACAACTATCTCATGAAGAAAAATTAGAAGCAAAAAATATCAAAATTTCTGAATTTCCTATACAAAAATTAAGTTTTAGTGATATTTTTAGCCCTAGTAGAAATAGTGAGCAAAATATAAGCATTGATAGTGCTAATTTTATAAGTTCTATTGCTTTTGACTTTGATAAATTAAAAATTTTTGCAAAAACAGCTCAAAATGCTCAAAACGATTATGATAGTGTTTTAAAACTAGATTTAGCTAAATTTAACCTTGTAAATGAAAACTTTATGCTAAATAACATTAACTTAGATATGAATTTTAACAATCTTTCTAAAAAAGCTTATGATAGCTTAGTGCAAAATTCAAACACTGATATTTTTTCTATGATGCTTTTAGCAAGTCAGTTTTTAAAAGCAAACCCTCAAATCATCTTAAATAACCTAAGCTTTGAAAAAGAAGGTAAAAAATTTGATGCAAATGGACAAACTATTTTCACTGAAAATAATATAAAATCACAATTTCACGCAAACACTGAAATTCTTCCTAGTCAAATTTGGCCTGATTTTGCAAATTTTGATACTTATTTTGTAGATAATAATGGCTCGTATGTGCTTGATTTTATCTATGATGATTCTAATAAAAGTGATGTTACAACTATCATTAATGGTGAAAGACTCATCATAGATCCACAATGACAAATTTAAGCTTAACTTTTCGTCCTAAAACTTTAGATGAGGTTTTAGGACAAGAGAATTTAGTAGAAATTTTTAAAAAATTCATACAAGTTTCAAAACTCCCTCATAGTATATTTTTTGGCCCAGCAGGTTGCGGGAAGACTTCTTTTGCAAGAGCAATAGCGTATGAGTATAAACTAGACTTTTATGAGTTTGATGGAGGAAATTTTAAACTTGAAGAGCTTAGAAAAATACTAAGTAATTATGAAAATTCTTTATACAAACCTTTGATATTTATCGATGAGGTGCATAGACTTTCAAAAACCCAACAAGAAATGCTTTTAATCCCTTTGGAAAATCAAAAATGCCTTTTCATAGGTGCAAGCACTGAAAACCCTTACTTTACTTTAACTTCAGGCATAAGAAGCAGAAGTATGCTTTTTGAATTTAAAGGTTTAGAGTATAAAGACTTAGAAAAACTTGCCACAAAGGTACAAGAAAAACTCCAATGTAAAATTGATGATGATGCCAAAGACTTTTTAATCACTTCTAGTGCAAATGATGCAAGAAGCTTTTTAAATTTATGTGAGTTTGCTTTGGCTTTAGATAGCACTCATATCACACTTGAAACTTTAAAAAAATTAAGAGCAAATGTTTTAAGCGATGGTACTTCAAGTAAAGACACACACTATAAACTAGCTAGTTCTATGATAAAAAGCTTAAGAGGAAGTGATGTAGATGCGAGTTTGTATTATCTTGCGAGGTTGATTGATGGGGGTGAAAGTGCGGATTTCATCGCTAGAAGATTAGTGATATTTGCAAGTGAAGATATCTCAAATGCAAATCCACAAGCACTTAATCTAGCCACAAGCACACTCATAGCAGTAAAAAACATAGGCTATCCTGAAGCTAGGATCATCTTAGCTCAATGTGTGGTATTTTTAGCAAGTTCGCCTAAGTCAAACTCAAGCTATCTTGCTATAAATGAAGCGCTAAATTATATACAAAACAACCCCACATTAAAAATACTTCCTTATCTTGATAATAACAACCCACAAAGAAAAAACTACCTTTACCCACATGATTTTGGTGGCTGGGTTAAGCAAAGATATCTAGAAAAAGACTTGAAATTTTATCATAGCAAAGGCATAGGTTTTGAAGCGCAGCTAGACTTATGGCTAAACGATATGAAAAAAGTTAAAAAGTGATTTTAAGCACAATGTAAAAATATTTTTATATAATTTTCATTTTTTGGTTCCGTAGCTCAGTTGGTAGAGCACCACCTTGACATGGTGGTGGTCGTTGGTTCAAGTCCAATCGGAGCCACCATTTTTTATTTCTTTCGATTTCTTTAATTTCCAAAAAATGCTTTCAAAATGCTATATATAAACAAACTAAATGATCTTTGATTTCAATTAATTTCTTTTGTGTTATAATTATTTTCAATTAATTAAGGTCATTATTAGGGTTCTTAAAACCTAATAGGGTTCTTTAAATGAAAATAATGGCAAACATAGCAAAACAAAGCTTACAAGATAAGGATATTAAAAATTTAAAACCTAGTGATAAACGATACAAAAAAGCTGTAGGTAATCCAAAAGAGCTTTATGTTTTTGTATATCCTAGTGGCCAAAAAACTTTTAGTATTAAAATTAATGACAAATATACAAAACTTAAAGAATTTAGAGAAGGAATTTATAGTGTAGCTGAAGCTAGAAAAGAAGCTATTCAGTTTTTAAAAGAATTTGAAAAATGTAAAGATATACGATTACTAAAAAATGGAAATGATAAATATAAGTTTAAAAACTTATTTATTCTTTATATAGATCAAAAACAAAAAAAATGTCTTAGCGATAGCTATGTTAAAAAAATTATACAAATGGTAGAAAAATATCTCATGCCAAGTTTAGGAAATTTAAATGTAAAAAACATAAAATATAGTGATTTATTATCTATATTTAATGCTATTTATAATCCAAATAATCCTTATACAAGTAGGTTAGAAACCATACACCGTTTAATCAATCATGTTCAGGGTATTTTTAGAATAGCCTTAAAAGATAGATATATTGATTTTGATCCTAGCGATGGCTTAAAAGATAACTTTGCTTCCCCTAAAAGATTTCAAAACAACCATAATATAGATACAAGATACCCTGCCTTAATTCAATCAGAAGATTTAAAAGAATTTATTCAAGATCTAAAGCAAGATAATAGAATGGAAAAACAAACAAAAAGGGCTTTGTATTTACAAATTCTTAGTATCAATAGACCTTTTAACACTGCTAGTGTAAAATGGGCTAATATTGATTTTGAAAAACAAATTTGGACTATACCAGCAAATGAAACAAAAACAAAAATTGCACATGAAATTCCACTTACAAAAACAATGATTAAGGTATTAAAAGAGCAATTTTTATTTAGCAGAGAAATTAGCGATTTTGTTTTTCCTGCACAAACCATACAAGGACATATTAATAGAGATAGCATAGGTAAAGCTATTAAAAATTTAGGAGGTAAAAATAAATGGCACAAGCGAGCTAGTTCTCATGGTTTTAGAGCTACATTTAGAACTATTTGCTCTCAACATAAGGCAGAGCTCTTAAAATTAAATATTAGCGAAGAAGTTATTGAAAGCGTTTTAGCACATAAAGAACTTAACCAAATAAAATTTTCTTATGAAAGAGAAAAAGCAACCATCATTCAAAAAAGAAAACTTTTACAATGGTATGATGATTATTTAAATAATTTAGAATTTTTAGGAATATAAATATATTATATTTTATTTCTCATAATTATTTTTATACTCTTTTTAATTTCGTTAAAAAGAGTGCAAAACCTTATATTACAAAACTTGAAACAGATTATAAAATTTTCTTTTTACTTTCTGTAGGAAAATTATCCATAAAATCAAATTTTTTAGATTATCAAATTTTTAGAATGTTTAACATAATTTTTTTAAATATTCAATACTTCTTTACCTTATAAAAGCTTTCCTAACTCATTGTAAAGCTTAAGAATTCTAAGCCCTTTATTCATTTCTATCTCTTTAGTAAATAAATCATACTTCAAAATAAAATTTACCTTTTATAATTGCTAAAATGTCTACACAATCACTAAATTCGCTATTATAAAATTTTATTTCTTCTCCACTCATAGTTTTAAGTATTATTTTATCAAACTCATGAAAATATTGAACTATAAGAATATTTTCTTTGTAATTAATGATGATTTTATCTCCATTTTCAGCATTTTTATTACTTGATACAACTAAAATATCACCATTTTTTGCATAAGGCTCTAATTCATTATGTTTTACTTTTAAAAAACACAAATCAAAATATCCCATACCATCAAATAAATGATTTAAAAATAATGATTTTATATTAAATGTTTCTAAATATTTTCCATCTATATAGTTTTTAACTCCATCACATATAGCACAAATACTTTCTTCTATTTTCTTAAATTCAAGTTTTTTACTTATATCTATATTGTATTTTTTAAAGGCCTCACTTAGCGTCATATCAGAATCAAAATATTCAAACCCTATCCCTGTTGCTTGCAAAATTTTCCATTTTGCACCTTGAGTAATGGAATTTACATTGTTTTCATAAGAATTGATACTACCTTTCGTAATACCTACTTTTTCTCCAAATTCTCTTTGGCTTAATCCGTAAGCATTACGCAAATCTCTTAATTTTTCACCTATCGTTTTCATAAAATATATTCTACAATAAAATAATTTTAAAGAAAATAAAAAAATTTAATGATAATTATTGACAATTTTTAGAAAATAAATTATTATTTTATGAAAATATAAAGGATAGTACATGCAAATTATAGAACCAAAAAACAAAAATTTTTTAACCCCTAAGCAATTAGAATGCGAATTTGGAATTAGTCTTAGTAAGCAATATAAAATGCGTATGCAAAAAAATCAAAATCAAGCTAACTCCTTGCCTTTTATTAAATTAGAAAAAACAATTCTATATAAAAGAAGTGAGATTGAAATATGGCTAGATAAAAACATGGTCAAAGGGAATTTATGAATTCTATAAAGAGCAACAAGCTACTACTTGATATTGTTTTTGAAAAGAATTTCAAGCAAGTAAATATAGAAAAACTAGAAAACATTGATTTTGAATGGTTGATAGATAGTTTTCTTGTAAAACAGTCTTTAGTAATGTTTTATGCTAGCGCAGGAAGCGGTAAGAGTTATTTTATGTTATATTTAAGTAAATATCTACTTGATAATAACAAAGTAGATCGTATATTTTATTTTGATGGTGACAATAATGAAAGAATATTGAAAGAGCGAAAAGGAAGTGAATTTTTAAAAAGTTCAAATTTTTATTATTTTTTTTCTAACAATACAAATAAGTTTAGTCTTTTTAGAGATTTAAAAAAAGCTAAAGATTTAAAAAACACATTAATTGTAATTGATAGTATTAGAAATTTTATTCAAGATGATTTTAATAAAGACTTTACAATGATTAAGGTTTTTGATGAATTGCAAAAAATAAGAGATAATGGAGCTACTATTATTTTTCTGCATCATCAACCAAAACAAAAACCAGATGAAAATAATAAAGCCTACAAAGGTGCAACAACTTTTTTAGATAGTGTGGATGAAGGATATTTTTTACATAAAAAAGATATTAAAGCAGACGAAGAGTTTGTCATTCTTTTAGAGCCTCAAAAAAGAAGATTTGCTACAAAATCTCAGGCATTTAAAATAAACACATTAAATTTAGAATTTGAATTTGTAGATTATTTAGAATTCGCAGAAAATCATAAAACACAAATTACCCTCAATCTCGTTAAAGAAATTCTTAATGAAAACAAAAATGGTATTTGTCAACAAGATTTAGCAAGTAAAATCAAAAAGAAAATTGAACAAGATTATGTAGAAATAGTAGGGAGAAATGCTTTATGGAAACTGCTAGATAAGTATAAAAACATTTATTGGAGTATTTTTTACGAAGCACAAGAAAAAGGTGGAAAGAAGAAAATTTTTAAGATATTGTAATTAATCTTGATTTGATAGTTCTTTAAGTAAAACTATTTGTTCATACTCAAGAACTATCACATGCTAACAAAAATCAAAATAACCTACCCTACTTTTTACCTCTCATATATTCAACAAACATTTCTTCAGTTATATTTTCCTCAACCACTCCATTTTCACATTTCCATATTTTCCAATCATCACCAATTTTCACGGGAAGGTAAAAAATATACCCTGTTTTTTCACTTGCATAAATATAAGCTTCTTTTAGCTTTTTAATTTTTTCTTTATATGAAATCTCATCTATATTTGAAGAACTACTTTTATTTACACTTTTTACTTCAAAAATATGAATTTTATTTTGCTTATCTTTAAAGATAAAGTCAGGATAACTTGTGTGTTTTCTTGTGTGATAATAATCAAATTTAATATTTGATTTATCTATGAAATTCTTACCAAATAAATAAACCAGTTCGCCTTCAACTTCTATAGTTTTACAACATTTGTTTTTTATTTTGCTAAGAATTTTAAACCATTTCTCTTCAGCTTCACTATCAAATTGAAATTCATCTTCTTTATTAGTCCAAATCCAATCATTAATTATAGCAGGCTTTCCATTGCTATCAAAAAAACTATAAATATCATCTCTTAATTGAACTTCAACTACATCTCCATATTTTTCATAATCTTCAACAACAGAACTTACTTTATTGCTGATATTATCTAAATTAGCATTAAACACAAACCATTTATTAAAATCTGTAACAAATTCTCTTTGCTTTTCTTTTACTTTATCACTATAAGATTGAAATTTTTTATAAGCTTTAAAAATAGACTCATTATAGTATTCTATATCATTGTTAATACAATCTGATATATCTATATCATCTAAAGCAACCTCTCTAAGAACAGTGATTTTAAATAGAGCAAATTCTTTAATTATTTCGTTTTCAAATAAACCTTTATTAATTTCACCCTTTAATTTTACTATTGTGCGTTTATTTTGATCTTCTTTAGGTTTTATACCATAAACATAAGCTGTACTAAAAATTTCTTGAGTATTTTTATCTAATTTTTCAAAATATGTTAAACAAGGATTACGCCTTATACGCCCAATAACTTGCTCATCAAGTTGTTTAGATTGCGAATTTCTAACTTGATAAAGCATACAAGCTCTAGGCATATCAAAGCCTTCTGTTATAACCATTTTAAAGATTACAACATCAATAGGAAAATCACTTTGTTTAATATAGTTTTGCCACAGGATTTTATTTTTTACTTTTTCTAATCTACTATTACTTTCATAGCCATTTTCTTTTTCTACAAAACATACCCATTTTAAATCTTTTTCTTTCAAAACTTTTTTGATGATTTCCATTTCATATTCTGCATTATTTTGATTAGAAATTTGTATTATAAAAGCAGGAACTATCCCTTCTTTATTATAAACTGCTTTAATGCTTTTAAATTTATCTAAAGCTTTGCTTAATCCACTTTCTAAATCTTCTTCATCTTCTATATATTCCACTTTTTTAATCAAATTTGCACTAACAGCGTCATTTTCTGATATACAAACATCAAATTGATCATTTTTAGGAGTAGCTGAAAAGTTAATAACTTGAGTAAAATAATTTGATAACTCATTTAGCTGATTTGTAGCTATATGGCTTTCATCTCTTATTAAAATTATTTTTTTACCTAGATTTTTGCAAGTTTCTAAAAATACTAATAAGCTTTTTTCTTTATTAATTCTACTTGCTTTAGTATATTGTGAGGTAGGTAAAACAAACACATTATGATTTATATCAATATATAGACTATATTCTGTATTTTTTGTATTTTCTGCACCACTACTAATGTAAAAAGGGTTTAATCTTGTAAAAGTATTTAAAGATAAATTTACAAAACTTTCAAAATTTTGTCCTGCTAAATTTCCTTTAGAGAGAGTAGAAACTATAAAAATAAAATCATCATCGATTTCTAGCATTTTATTCATCAAACTTGCCATCATGTATGTTTTACCACTTCCAGTGGGTGCTTTTAAGGTGATATTTTCTTTCCCTTGCATAGCTAAATTAAACAAGGAACTTACAACTTCATTTTGTAATTCTATAATTTCTTGTTTCATCATTCGCCTTCTATTTTTCTGCAAGTTAGCTCAAATTCTTTACATATCCATTCTATTTTATCACGGATATTTTCAAAAACTTTTCCATAAAGTTTTTCATCTATTTTTTCAAAAACTGAATGATCGCTTGAAGCAATACTTTGAATTTCACTAACTTCTAAGCTATCTCCATAAGAAGTATTTTTTTCTAACCATTTAAAATCTTTACTTTTATCATAACATTCTCCACTCATGATTCTTTTTAAACGCTTTGAAGTAACATCTAAGGCAATTCCATTTGGATTTGAATCTGTTATTTCATTATTAGTAACTAAAATAAATTGTCTATTACCACCATCTTGTTTGTTTAATTCCAAAACAGCATGTCCTGTAGTTCCACTACCCGCAAAGAAGTCTAGGATAATATCATCATCTAAATCTGTAGATATATCAATAATATGTTTAATTAAAGATACAGGCTTTGGTGTGTCAAAAATTTTGTTTCCAAAAATTTTTTGAATTTCTTTTGTTGCATCTGTTGTTGTTCCATAATCTGTAAATATAGTTCTCGTTTTTACTATTCTGACATCAACTTCATCAAAATATACTACTTCATATGGCGTTAGTCTACCTTTTGAATTTTCCTTCCAAAATATATGATCTGCATCTAAGTTTTCGGGTTTTTTTCTCCAACGTCCTTTTTGTCCATTTGGTGCCATAGGATAAAAATCATTATTATTTGGATCTTTTATTGGATAATAAAGACTGGGTGCATCTTCCATTAATGCTCCTATACCCCATTTTTCAAGTTTAGTTAAAGAAGCTTTTCTATTATTAATTATTTTATTAAAATTTTCTTCACTAAATTTTTCGGTTTTATTATTTATAATCCATGTATTTTTCTTATAACATAAAATATATTCATGCTCTTTAGCAAAATATTGAGAGTCTTGTCCACCTCCTTTCTTTTTTTGCCAAACAATATTTCCACAAAAATTTTCTTCCCCAAAAACTTCATCAAACAAACATTTAACATAAGCTTGATTTCTATCATCAATACTACAAAAAATAACACCATCATCTTTTAAAAGTTGTCTTGCTAGTATTAATCTTGGATAAAGCATAGAAAGCAAATTATCTCTTGTGATTGCATTGTTGTAATTAGTTTGTGCAAATTCACCTAAATCATCTTTTCCATAAGGTGGATCTATATAAATTACTTTAATTTTATTTTTGTAGTTAATTAAAAGATTTAAAAGAGCAGGATAATTATCGCCTATTATAAGTTTATGAGTAATTCCACCTTGATCAAAACTAAGATTTTCATTCTTTTTTAAATATCTTATTGTTTGTCCTTCGTTTTTCTCTAAACGCACATCAAAATGAAAACCTGTTCTTTTATAAGTCATGCCTAGAGCTGATATCTTTAAAACTTCTGTTTTGTTTTCTGCATTATCGATAAGTTTTATTAGAAAATCTGCATTTTAGTTTTCTAATATACCATTACTTGCACGATCTAAAATTTTTATTTTTTCTTCTTCTTTTAATTCTTGTAAGCTTTGCAATTCATTTCTTTCCATTTTACGCCTTTCTTAAATTATTATCTAATAAATTACTATTCATTTGTTGAGTAAAATCATGATATTTATTTTGTGAAATTATAATAAAAATACATAAGATAATTATTTAAAATATTTTTAGATATACATAAAAATTACAAATCATAAATTAAAAAAATAATCTCAAAAAATCATTTTTTCTATGAGCCTCGCAGAGAATATTTTGTTATTTACTTAAAAAATGGTGTCATTTTTTGGAGTAAATAGCTATCCTGCTTTTACTAAAATTTTCATCTTAATTTTTATATTTATAAGACAAAATATTTTATACTTGTAATTAAATAAAAATCAAAAAAAGGAATGTTATGAATTTTAATTATCCAAATATAAAAAAACTAGAATCTATTTTAAATGAAACATCATTTCATCAAATTTATAACTTATGGATAAATAAACAAATTTCTCACTATGCTTTAAAAATATTAGAAAGATGGGCTGAAAATTATCCAAATACAATCAAAACTTTAGGAATGTCAGATCTAATAACTTTGGTATTGCCACAGGAAAAAATGGAAATTGAAATTTTATCTAGTGCAAATTCAAAAAAACAAATAGAAAATGGTTTAACTACTATGGAAATATTACAAGAAGCAGAAATAGATTTGAACTATTATATAAAAACAAATCCTCAACTTTATTCTCCACTTTTTCAAGAAACCATGCAAGAAGATAAAGTACAAAAACTAGAAAAAAATATTAACGATGACTACTGGAAATTACAAACACAAA
Organism: Campylobacter sp. CNRCH_2015_0338h; assembly: GCF_025772785.1. Classification (NCBI taxonomy): domain Bacteria; kingdom Pseudomonadati; phylum Campylobacterota; class Epsilonproteobacteria; order Campylobacterales; family Campylobacteraceae; genus Campylobacter; species Campylobacter sp. CNRCH_2015_0338h. Next base: position 115,235 of record NZ_JAKMST010000005.1, on the reverse strand, counting down.
TCATGGATTTACAACATGAAATAAAAAATTTAAATTAGTTAGTAATTTAGAACTATCAATAAATCACAGAATGCATAAATACTTAAAAAGTATGTATTGTAATTAATATAATACTACTATAAAATGTAGCTTTATTCTATTTTTATAAAAATTAAAAAGAGAATAAAAAGAACCAAAAAGAAAAATAAAAAATTTTCTTATTAAATTATCAGGATAAAAAGTTATAATAATCTCATCAGAGGAGGATAGTGGCGGAATGAGACCCTCTCCTTTGATTAACCTGCATTAAAAATTCTACAAATAGCTTTACTTTAAAATTTTGGCTTATTTTTTAATCTTCTTATTAAAATAAGAAGATATAATTTTATTAGAGGGGGATAGTGGCGTATTCGAGTGACCCTCCCCTTTTTATATTTTAAATAGGGTTCTTTTTGGGGTTCTTTAAAAAATATAAAAAACTGCAAATATCTAAAAATAAGCCTTTATAAATATTAGTTAAAACTCAATCGGACCATTTTTTATTTCTTTCGATCAATTCACTACATATATTTTAATAAATTTGTAAATTCTTGGATTTCTTTTTCTTGATCTAAAATGATTTTTTTCGCTATATCAGTGATAGTTTTGTCTTTAGAATAAAATAAAATTTGTTTTGAAGCATCTACCGCGCCTTGATGATGTGCTATCATCGCTTCTAAAAAGTCTTTGTTAATATTTTTGCTTTCTTTAACCGAGCTCATTAAAATCATTATTTTTTGCATTAACTCTTTTTCTTCTTGAACGAATTTTTTATAAGTTTCTTCATCAATTTGAGTTTTTGTATAAAGATTTTTATCTAGAATTTCTTGAAATTCTTGAATTTCTTTTTCTTGAGCTTTGATGATATTTTGAGCGATTTTTTTCATCTCTTCACTTTTTGTATGTTCTAACAAAATCTTAGATGAGTCAATAGCACCTTGATGATGTGAAATCATATTAGCTAAAAAATCTCTTTCTATGTCATTACTTTGTACTAAAGGATTTTTCATCATAGGTTCATGCATACTCATCATGATTTGTGATGAAATACTTCCAGAAGCTCCATGATGAGCATGGTGAGAATTTGCAGCAAATAAAGCACTTGCCAAAACTAAACTTGAAACTATAGTTTTTATTTTCATTTTTTTCCTTAAACTTTTAATTTAAAATCAAAAATATATAAAAATATCACAAACTAAAATTAACAAAAAAATTCAATTTTTTTTTGTTATAATTTATTTAAAAATACACAAGGATGGAAAATGCTTAGAGAACTACTTGAGATAAAAAAAGAAATGGAACCTATAATTCATGATTGTTCAGTAAAAATTCAAGTAGCCGCAAGAGAAGTAATCGTAAGAAAAAGAGAATATGAAATTTATGGGCCTATGATAGATAGAGTATATCTTGATAATGCCATTTATATTAAAATTTTTGGTAGTGGGCGTGATACAAAAAGCACAAAAGTAGATATTAAAAACGGCCTTTATATGGTGTATGTAGCTCCTGATAAACCAACTAATCAAGAAATCATGAATAAATTAAAAATTGCATTTGAAAGTATAGATAATAAATTCATTTCAAGAATTTTAGAACTCAATAGAAGAATGAAAGAAGTGATTAATAAAACCCAAGCAACCCTAGCAAAAGCATCAAATATGAATGTTTTAATAGAAACTAATCTAGGCGAAGCAAGTGCTGCACATAAGTTTGTAATCACTATCAAATATTTAAAAGATAATCAAAAATTAGAATTAAAAAATTCAAAATCTGCAGGTAGTTTTAGAGATACCAAAAATCACATCAACCTAGTAGTAGAAAAAAGCACTGATTCAGCTATATGTGAAAAACTTTTACATGATGTTGAAATTTATTTTATAGGAAATGGAAAGTAAAATCACTTTTTTACTCTCAAATTTGCTAAATGCGTCAAAGCCACCGCAATAGCATCTGTAATATCAAGTGGCTTGATATCTTTTGAAATTCCAAGCAATCTTTTCACCATGAAAGCTACTTGCTCTTTAGTAGCTTTTGCTTTACCTGTTACGGTTTTTTTCACTTGCAAAGGTGTATATTCTGCAAATTCTCCATGAGTTTGTAAAATTTTTAAACTCAAAGCTCCACGAAATTGAGCTAGTTTTAAAACCGTTTTTGGATTATAAGCAAAAAATATATCTTCTATAGCTACCTCATCAAATTGATGATTTTTAAAGATTAAATCAAGTCCTTCACATAATTCTGTGATTTGATACTGCAAATCATTAGGTTTGATTTTGATAAGCCCTGCTTCTATGAGTTGATTTTTATTATTAATTCTTTCTACAATAGCATATCCACAATACCTAGAACCAGGATCTATCCCTAAAACTTTCAAACTTTTCACCTTTTTATTCACATAGATGTGAAATTTAAATTTTTATGTGAATAATTTTAACCATTTTTTATAAAAAATAAGCTAGAATTTTAAGTTTTACATCATAATTTATAAGAAAAATAATGAATATAAAAGATTTTTTATTTGAATTTAAAACTGAAATTAGCAATAACGAATACAATACTTACATTTCTCACTTACAATTTAGTGAAAAATTAAGTAAAAATAATATCTTAGTATTTATAGCACCAAATCATTTTTTGGCTAAATTTATACAAACAAAATACGCACAAAAACTAGCTTATTTTTATGAAGTAAAAACAGGGATTAACCCTCAAGTTAAAATCATCACAAATGATCAAAAGGTAGAGAAAAAACATTTTTCTACAGATATTTCACAGATTAAATTTCAAAGCACTATTTTAAATCCTTCTTTTACTTTTGAAAGTTTTGTTGTAGGAGATTCTAATCAATTTGCCTATGCAACTTGCAAAGCTATTACCGATAAAAGTAAACTTGGAAAATTATACAACCCTATCTTTATCTATGGCCCTACAGGACTTGGAAAAACTCACTTGCTTCAAGCTGTCGGAAATGTGTGTTTGGATAATGGATATAAGGTTATTTATGCTACAAGTGATAATTTTATCAATGATTTTACTATGCATTTAAATAACAAAACCATGAGTAAATTCCATGAAAAATACAAAAATTGCGATGTTTTACTCATCGATGATGTGCAGTTTTTAGGTAAAACTGACAAAATTCAAGAGGAATTTTTCTTCACTTTTAATGAAATCAAAGAAAAATTTGGACAAATCATCATGACAAGTGACAATCCTCCAAATATGCTAAAGGGCATAACAGAACGCTTAAAAAGTCGTTTTGCAAATGGGATCATTGCAGATATCACTCCACCTCAACTTGATACAAAAATCGCAATTATCAAGAAAAAATGCGAATTTAATGCTATTTATCTCAAACCTGAAGTCATAAGCTACATCGCTACTTCAATGGGAGATAATATCCGAGAAATAGAAGGCATGATTACAAATTTAAATGCCCAAGCAAGACTTTTTAACCAAGAAATCACTTTAGAAATCGTTAAAAGCTTTATGAAAGATCATATTAAAGAAACAAAAGAAAATATTAGTGTTGAAGACATACTTGCTGATGTTTCAAAAAGTTATAATCTTAAACCTAATGATATAAAATCAAATAAAAAAACACAAAATATCGTTATGGCAAGAAGGGTTGTGATATTTTTAGCAAGAGAACTTACGACTATGTCTATGCCTCAACTTGCTAGATTTTTTAATATGAAAGATCACACCGCCATTTCACATAATATTAAAAAAATTCAAGAACTAATGAGTGAAAATGAAAACTTAAAAGCCATAGTAGAAGAATTAAGAAATAAAATTTTGACAAAAATAAAAAGCACCCTGTGAATAAAAGTGAAAAACAAAAAATTTTATTCTATAAGTAAAATTTCTATAAAAAAAGACTTTTAAAAAGCATTTCACATTTTCACATTGCTTATTATTATGATAAAATAAATTTAAAAAATAAAGGAAGTAAAAATGAAAATTAGCATTAACAAAAACACTTTAGAATCTGCCATAGTTTTAACTAATTCTTATGTAGATAAAAAAGACTCAAGCAATATCGCTTCTCACTTACTTTTTGAAGTGGTTGAAGATAAATTAATCATAAGAGCAAGTGATTATGAAATAGGTATTAATTATAAAATCAAAAAAATCAAAGTTGAAAGTGCAGGTTTTGCAACTGCTAATGCTAAAAGTATTTTAGATATTATAAAAAGTTTAAATAACGAAGATGTAGTCTTAGAAACCATAGAAAATTTCCTTTTTATTAGACAAAAAGGAACTAAATATAAACTTCCTATGTTTAATTATGAAGATTTTCCAAATTTCCCAAGCACAGAAGGAAAAGATAAATTTGATATTGATTCAAGTGGTTTAAGTAGATCTTTGAAAAAAATCCTACCTGCAGTTGATACAAATAATCCAAAGTATTCTTTAAATGGTGCTTTACTTGATATAAAAACTACTCACATTAGCTTCGTAGGAACAGATACAAAACGCTTAGCAGTTTTCACACTTAATAAAACAAATGAAAAAGAATTTAACCTTTGTATTCCCAAAAAAGCTATTTTAGAAATGCAAAAAATCTTTTTTGAAAAAATTGAAATTTATTATGATGAAAATATATTGATTGCAAAAAATGATAATTTTGAGTTTTTTACAAAACTTATCAATGATAAATTCCCTGATTATGAAAGAGTAATTCCAAAAAATATTACAAAGGAATTTATTTTTAAAACTGAAGAATTTATGGATGCATTGAAAAAAATCAATGTAATTACTGAAAAAATGAAATTAAATTTCCATAAAGATAAACTTGTATTTGAAGGTATTAGTTTAGATAATATGGAAGCAAAAACTGAACTTGAAATGGAACTTAATATAGATGAGGAATTTAATCTTTGCATTAAAAATAAATTCATCACTGACTTTTTAAATTCTATTGAAAGTGAAACATTTAAACTTAGCATAAATGAACCTCATATGGCATTTTTAGTTTCAAGTGAAGAATTACAAACTGTAATTATGCCAGTTATTTTATAAGGAAAATAAATGCAAGAAAATCAAAATTACGGCGCAGGAAATATTAAAGTTTTAAAAGGCTTAGAAGCTGTTAGAAAACGCCCTGGTATGTATATAGGTGATACCAACATAGGCGGTCTTCATCATATGATTTATGAAGTAGTAGATAATTCTATCGATGAAGCTATGGCAGGTTTTTGTGATACAATCAATGTAGAAATTACTACAGAAGGCTCTTGTATAGTAAGTGATAATGGTAGAGGAATTCCTGTGGGAATTCACCCTACTGAAAATATACCTACTTTAACTGTAGTTTTAACCGTACTTCATGCAGGTGGAAAATTTGATAAAGATACTTATAAAGTTTCAGGTGGTTTACACGGGGTTGGTGTAAGCGTTGTAAATGCTTTATCAAAAAAATTAGTTGCTACAGTACATAGAGATGGAGAAATTTACAGACAAGAATTTTCAGAAGGTAAAGTCACAAGTAATTTTGAAACCATAGGTAAAAGTAAAAAAACAGGGACAATCATAGAATTTTGGCCAGATGATCAAATTTTCGAAGTGACTGATTTTGATTATGAAATTTTAGCTAAAAGATTTCGTGAACTTGCATATTTAAATCCAAAAATTACTATAAATTTTAAAGATAACCGCGTAGGAAAAGCAGAAAGTTTTCATTTTGAAGGTGGTATAAGTCAGTTTGTTACAGATTTAAATAAAAAACAAGCTTTAACTAAAGCCATATTTTTCAATGTAGATGAAGAAGATGTAAATGTCGAAGTAGCATTGCTTTATAATGATAGTTACAGTGAAAATTTACTTTCTTTTGTAAATAATATTAAAACTCCAGATGGTGGAACGCACGAAGCAGGTTTTAGAATGGGCTTAACTCGTGTTATAAGTAATTACATTGAAGCAAATGCTAGTGCTAGAGAAAAAGATTCTAAAATCACAGGTGATGATGTAAGAGAAGGTTTGATAGCAGTAGTAAGTGTTAAAGTACCTGAACCGCAATTTGAAGGACAAACTAAAGGAAAATTAGGTTCAAGCTATGTTAGACCTATAGTTTCTAAGGCTTCTTTTGAGTATTTGACAAAATACTTTGAAGAAAATCCTATCGAAGCAAAAGCTATCATGAATAAAGCTTTAATGGCAGCTCGTGGTAGAGAAGCAGCTAAAAAAGCTAGAGAATTAACCCGAAAAAAAGAAAGTTTAAGTGTAGGGACTTTACCAGGAAAATTAGCTGATTGTCAAAGTAAAGATCCAAGTGAAAGTGAAATTTATTTGGTTGAGGGTGATAGTGCGGGAGGTTCTGCAAAACAAGGTAGAGAAAGAACTTTCCAGGCGATTTTACCTTTAAGAGGTAAAATACTCAATGTTGAAAAAGCAAGACTTGATAAAATTTTAAAAAGTGAACAAATTCAAAATATGATCACAGCTTTTGGTTGTGGGATCGGTGATGAGTTTGATATAGAAAAACTAAGATATCATAAAATCATTATCATGACCGATGCTGATGTGGATGGTTCTCACATACAAACTTTACTTTTGACATTTTTCTTCCGCTTTATGAATGATCTTGTAACAAATGGACATATTTATTTAGCTCAACCACCTTTATACCGCTATAAAAAAGGCCAGAAAAAAGAAATTTATCTAAAAGATGAAAAAGCTTTAAATGATTATTTGATCGAAACAGGTATAGAAAGTTCTACTTATGAGGGCATAGGATTAAATGATTTAAAAGATTTTCTAAAAATCGTTGCAGCTTATAGAAGTGTTTTAAAAGAATTAGAAAAAAGATTTAATGTAATTTCAGTGATTAGGTATTTGATAGAAAATCCTGATTTAATAAAAGCTTCTAATGAAGAATTATTTAAAGTCATAAAAGAATTTTTAGAAAAACAAAATCACAATATCTTAAATTCATACATCAATGAAAATGAAATTCGTGTATATGTACAAACTGAAAATGGTTTAGAAGAGCTTATCATCAATGATGATTTATTTGCTAATCCTTTATATGAAGAGGCAAATTATATTTATCAAAAAATCAAAGATAGAGATTTAAAATTTGATAAAGACATTTTAGAAATTTTAGATGAAGTTGAAAAAAATGCTAAAAAAGGTGCTTATATACAACGCTATAAAGGTCTTGGTGAGATGAATCCTGAACAACTTTGGGAAACAACTATGGATCCAAGTAATCGTCGTTTATTAAAAATTACCATAGAAGATGCTCAAAGAGCAAATGATACTTTCAACCTTTTCATGGGTGATGATGTAGAACCACGCCGTGAGTACATACAAGCTCATGCTAAAGATGTTAAACATTTAGATGTTTGATTTTTAAAATGAAAACTTTTTTACAAAATGTCCCAAAAGTAGAATTACACTTACACATTGAAGGCTCATTAGAGCCTAAAATGATGTTTGAATTAGCTAAAAGAAATAACATTGTTTTAAAATATAAAAGCGAAGATGAGATAAAAAAAGCTTATGATTTTTCAAATTTACAAGATTTTTTAGATATATATTATCAAGGTGCAAATGTCTTACAAACCAAGCAAGATTTTTATGATTTAACCTTTGCTTATATGAAAAAGTGTAAAGAACAAAATGTAGTTCATACTGAAATTTTCTTTGATCCTCAAACTCATACTACTAGAAATATACCTTTAAAAGATGTTATAGAAGGAATTTGGCAAGCTTTACAAAAAGCAAAAGAAGAATTTGGAATTTCAAGTTTTTTAATTGCTTGTATTTTAAGGCATTTAAGTGAGGATGAGGGTTTAAAAACTTTAGATGAGCTTTGTTTATATAAAGATAAAATCAAAGCCATAGGACTTGATAGTTCTGAAATCAATAATCCTCCTTTTAAATTTAAAAATTTATTTCAAAAAGCTAAAGAAGAAGGTTTTTTGTTAGTTATGCATGCGGGTGAAGAAGGAAGTAGTGAGTATATCAAGCAAGCTTTAGAGCTTGGTGTAAGTAGAATAGATCATGGTGTAAGATGTGAAGAAGATTTAGAGCTTGTAAAACAATTAGCAAAAAGTCAAATTCCACTAACAATGTGTCCTTTATCAAATATAAAATTAAAAGTTTTTCAAAATATGCAAGAACATAATATTTTAAAACTTTTAAAACAAAATCTTTGTGTTTGTGTAAATTCAGATGATCCTGCGTATTTTGGTGGATATATCTTAGAAAATTTTATAGCCTTAGATGAAACTTTTAAGCTTAGTAAAGATGAGGTTAAAAAACTTTGTATTAATGCTGTAAATGCTTCTTTTTTACAAAAAACAGAGAAAGAAAAAATTAAAAATTTAATAAAAGAACAAAATTAATTTATAAGGATAAAAAATGAGATATGGTGAAAAAGAAATCAAAGAATTTAGTGTAGAAAATATGGAAGTTTGGCCAAATGATGCTAAAAATGATTATGTGATTAAAATCACTTTGCCTGAATTTATGTGTTGTTGTCCACGTAGCGGGTATCCTGATTTTGCTACTATTTACTTAGAATATATTCCAAATAAATTAGTAGTAGAACTTAAAGCAATCAAACTTTATATCAATACCTTTATGTATAGAAATGTTTCACATGAAGCAAGTATTAATGAAATTTACAATACTTTAAAAGATAAACTTGATCCAAAATGGATAAAAGTAGTAGGTGATTTTAACCCTCGTGGTAATGTGCATACTGTGATTGAATGCAGATCTGATTTAGTAGTGCCACAAAATTAAATTTTTATTAAAAATAAAAAGATATATTAAGTCTTATTTTAAAGGAGGAAAATATGAAATTAAAATTATTTAGTCTAGTTGCAAGTGTTGCTTTGGTTTCAAATTTAGCTTTAGCAGATGAAAATTCAGGTTTACTTTTAGGTATTGATGCGGGATGGTTTCATACTAAGGTAAAATCTGATCTTGATCATAGTAAAACAAAAAATATTAAATATAACGGTGATTTAGAAGGTGATGTTCCTGTTTTTGGTTTAAGAGTTGGTTATCGTTTTAGTGAAAATCATAGACTTTATGGTGCTTATAATTACTCAAGTGAATTTAGTGATGTAATCAATACTACAAGATTAAAAATTGATGGAGAATTTACCACACATAAGTTTTTACTTGGTTATGATTTTACTCCAAAAATTTTTGAAAAAACAAGAGCAGTTTTAGGTGTATATGGTGGTTATGCAAGAACGGATATGACTTTAAAAACAAGCTTTTTATCTTTATCTCAAGACTTTGATGGTTATACGTATGGGGCAAAAATCGGTGCTTTATATGAGTTAAATCAAGCAAATGAAATTGAGTTTGGTTTTAAAGCCGAGCAAACTCATTACAATACAAGAAATTTTTATCAAAATATGGTAGGTTCAAACTTTTACGATCCTAAACAAACAAATTATGGTTTATATCTAGGATATACTTATAAATTTTAAGGAGAATTCATGCCAAAAGATGCAAATGGAACCGAGCTTAATGCAGGTGATAGTGTAAGTGTTGTGAAAGATTTAAAGGTTAAAGGTGCAAGCACTACTTTAAAGCGTGGCACGACTATAAAAAATATTAAACTTACAAACAAAGACACTGAAATTGAAGCTAAAGTAGATAAATTTGGTGTGATTGTTTTAAAAACTGAATTTCTTAAAAAAATATAGTAAAAATTCCCAATCAATCTTGGGAATTTTCTTCTTGATAAACACAATGTTTAAAAATAAATTGATGTTCCTCAGGCAAATTTTCAAATAAAGCATTTGCGAGTTGTCTTATCTCCCAAAGAGCTGATTTTGAGCTTCTTAGAGTAATAAAATTTTGCAAACTTCTTGCATTAATCGTTAAAGTTAATTCTGTTTTATAGCTTTCTGGTAAGCAGTATTTTGCTATGTCTAAACTAATGCTATTTTGCAAAATCAAACGCAAATTTTCTAAAGCTTTAATACTTGCATTATCTACTACTTCATTTCCAGTTAATACCAAGTATCTTTTAGCATTTTCAAAGTCATTTTCTTTAAATTCACTTTCATTTCTTAGTTCTTTTAAAGTATATCTTGTGCTTTTTACACTAGGACTAGTGTGGCGGTGTCTTGCAACTTCTTGTAAGCATGCTCTTGAAATACCTTGTATATAAAAAGTATAGTTTAAATGCTCTAAGGTTGAAGCATGTTTGAATTTATTTCCCACACGATCTATTAATTCTTTATCTTTTTCACCACCACAATCGCCTTTGTCAAAACTTTGCCAACATGTTCTTGTCGCATGAGAGCATACAGAAAGTGGAGTATGGTTTAATAATGTGATTTTCATCGAAAAATTCCTTCAAAAATAATTGAATTTTACACAAATGTTTATAAAAATAAAATTTTTTATTCGTTATAATTTCAAAAAAAGAAATTAAGGTTATTTTATGAAATTAAAACAAACTAAGTATATTTTTGTAACCGGTGGTGTTTTAAGCTCATTAGGAAAAGGTATAGCAGCAGCTTCTATAGCTACGATTTTAAAAAATTCAGGTTTAAAAGTAAGTATTTTAAAAGCAGATCCTTATATCAACGTAGATCCTGGTACTATGAGTCCTTTAGAGCATGGAGAAGTATTTGTTACAGATGATGGAGCTGAGACAGATTTAGACTTAGGACATTATGAGAGATTTTTAAATGAGAGCTTATCTCAAGATAATAACTTCACAACAGGTAGAGTTTATCAAAGTGTTATAGAAAAAGAAAGAAGAGGAGATTACTTAGGAAAAACCATACAAGTAATCCCTCATATAGTTGATGAGATAAAAGATCGCATTAAAAAAGCCGGAGTTGATAAAGATATTTTAATCGTTGAAATAGGTGGCACAGTAGGAGATATAGAAGGCTTACCATTTTTAGAAGCTATTAGAGCTTTAAAGCTTGAAGTGGGTAAATATAACGCTATTAATATTCACTTAACTTTAGTGCCATTTATCAAAGCAGCAGGAGAACTTAAAACAAAACCAACTCAACATAGCGTGGGAGAATTACGCCGTATAGGTATAAGCCCTGATATGATCATTTGTAGAAGTGAAAAATCTTTAGATAGAGAGTTAAAAGACAAAATAGCAATTTCATGTGGGGTTGAAAAAAACTGTGTTATAGAAAGTGTGGACGCAGCTAGTATTTATCAAATTCCACTAAATTTCTTAAAACAAGATATTTTAAATTCTATTGCAAGTTTATTAGATCTTCAAAATTTAAAGCCAAATATGAATGAATGGGATTCTTTAGTAAAAAGAGTCATCGCTCCAAGTAATGAACTTAGCATTGCTTTTGTAGGAAAATATGTAGATTTAAAAGAAAGCTATAAAAGTTTAACAGAAGCCATTATCCATGCAGGTGCAGCACTTGATGCGAGAGTAAATTTAAAATGGATCGATAGTGAAAAATTAGAAAATGCAAATATCGAAGAAAGTTTTAAAGATGTAAGTGGGATTTTAGTAGCAGGTGGTTTTGGTTACCGCGGGGTAGAAGGAAAAATCAAAGCCATACAATATGCAAGAGAAAATAAAATTCCATTTTTAGGAATTTGTTTGGGTATGCAACTTTCTTTAGTGGAATTTGCACGCAATGTTTTAAAACTAGAAGATGCAAATTCTCATGAGTTTAATCCAAATTGTAAAAATCCTATCATCTTTTTGATTGATGAATTTATTGACGCAAGTGGGGAAAAGCAAATTAGAACAAGTAAAACTCCACTTGGTGGAACTATGCGTCTTGGGGCTTATGAGTGTCATATCAAGCCAAATACACTTTTAAGTAAGGTTTATGATAATCAAAAAAGCGTAAAAGAACGCCACCGCCACCGTTATGAAGCCAATCCAAAATACAAAGAAATGTTTGAGAAAAATGGGCTTATTATAAGTGGGGAAAATGAAGGTTTAGTTGAGGCTGTGGAACTTAAAGATCATCCATTTTTCTTAGCAGTGCAGTTTCACCCTGAATTTACTTCACGCTTAGTTAGGGTTAATCCGGCTATTTTTTCTTTTATCAAGGCATCTTTAACAAATCATGCTAAATAAAGCCAAAATAAAAGAAATTTTACACCAGCGTTTTATCAATGATACACATGTAAAGCTTTGTGATTTACCTATGCCATCTTGTTTAAAAGATGTCTATAAGGGTGCTTTACGTATTAAAGAAGCGATTGAAAAAAATCAAAAGCTTGCTATTGTTGGAGATTATGATGTAGACGGGGTGATTTCTTGTGTGATTTTATCTGAATTTTTTGATGATATCGGATATGACTATGTGGTAAAAATTCCAAATCGTTTTAAAGATGGATATGGTCTAAATGAAGAAATCATCAATGAACTTAATGGGGTAGATTTAATCATCACTGTAGATAATGGTATAGCAGCTTTTGATGCAGCAGAGCTTTGTTTGCAAAAAGGAATTGATTTAATCATTACCGATCATCATATACCTCCAGCTACTTTACCAAAAGCTTATGCGATTATTAATCCTAAACAACAAGATTGTGAATTTCCTGATATTGAAATTTGTGGTGCTCAAGTGGCTTGGTATTTAGTTGCTGCTATAAAAGAAGTATGTAAAATTAATTATAATATGTGTAAATTTATAGAGCTTTTATCTATCGCAATTATCGCAGATATGATGGAGCTTAGAGATTTAAATAGAGCCTTAGTCAGAAAAGGCATAGAATGTATTAATGATTCAAAACGAGTTGCATTTAAAGCTATCAAGCAGTATTTTGGTAAGGATAAATTTGAGCTTGATAATATTAGTTTTTTAATTGCACCTTTGATTAATAGTGCAGGAAGAATGGATGATGCGATTATTTCTTATAAATTTTTACATTCTAAAAATATTGATGAGGTTATGGGTTATTTAGAACAAATCATTACTTATAATAATAGCCGTAAAGATGAAGAACGTGAGCTTTTTAAGCAGTGTTTAGAACAAGTTGATGAAAATGATCCTGTGATTATTGTCAATGGCCAAAATTGGCATGAGGGTGTTTTGGGTATAGTTGCAAGTCGTTTAGCAAAGCATTTTAACAAGCCTGCCTTTGTTTTTTCAGAATGTGAGCAAAAGGCTAAAGCTAGCGTTAGAAGCGTGGGTAGGATAGATATTTTAAATGTTATAGAACAAGCTAAAGAATTTGTTTTAAGCTATGGCGGGCATAAAGGTGCAGCTGGAGTTTTAGTAGAGCTTGAAAAATTTGGTGTTTTTAAAAGCAGGCTTTATGAAATTTGTCAAAATATCCCTAAAGATGACTTTTATAATGCTGATGAGGTTTTAGGTAGTATTGATCCAAATGAAGTTGATTTTGAACTTTTAGAGATATTAGAATTTTTTGAGCCTTTTGGGCATAAAAATCCAAGGCCATATTTTAAATTTGATAAGCTTTTTGTAAAAAATAAAAGAAAGCTAGGTAAAGATGAAAATCATATGAAGCTTATTTTAACTCAAGGAAATAAAACTCTAGAAGCTTTATTTTTTAATTTTGACTATGAGCCAGAGCTTGGAGAAAGCATTGATCTTATAGCTAGTGTTTCTAAAAATAATTTTAGAGGATTAATCACCCCACAACTTACTATAAAAGAAATTCTTAGATAATTCATTAACTTAGCTACATAGTTTTTATTTATAAATTTGCTATAGTATAAGTAATATAAAGGAGTAAAATGTTAAAAAATTTTTTATTATTAGTAGTATTTTTTAATTTTACTTTTGCTTTTGATACAAAAATTTTTATAGGCGATACTTATATACCTGAAGATTTTTATAAGTACGATAAAGACTTTAAAACTGCAGCTAGAAAGTACAATATACCGACGGCTTTACTCAAAGCCATAGCTTTAACAGAAAATGCAGCTTATAAGCATAATATCACTAGCAAAAATAAAAATCAAACAAGAGATTATGGCTTAATGCAAATCAATAGCATTCATTTAAAACGCTATGGGATTAGTGAGAGTGAGATTGTAAAAGCTAGTGTAAATATTGACATAGCAGCGAGATTACTTCATGAGATTATACAAAAACATGGCTTTAGTTGGAATGCTATTGGAAGGTATCATTCAGCAAATGATAAATATAAAAATATTTGGCTTGATAAAGTGATGAAAAATTTAGTTGCTATAGTTTTAAAAGATAGTAAAGATCTTTTTATAATGGAAAAATTCAGAGCTTTTAAACTTGCTTCTCTTTTGATAAATGTGGATAAAAAACAATATAGAATTTTATTAGCAAGTAATAATTAAAACAAGAAATTATAAATTTTCTTGTTTTAAAGCTTCTGCTTGGTAATAAGCGATTAATGGCTCGATGATCTCATCAAAAAGACCACCTTCCAAAATCGCATCAAGTCTATATAAAGTAAGATTTATTCTATGATCGCTAATTCTATTTTGAGGGAAATTATAAGTGCGTATGCGTTCGCTTCTATCACCGCTTCCAACTTGAGATTTTCTTGCCTGGCTTTCTTTTGCTAAGCGTTCTTGTTCTTGCATTTCAAAAAGTCTTGCTTTTAAGACTTTCATAGCACTTTCTTTGTTTTTATGCTGGCTTTTGCCATCTTGATTTACCACAACTATACCTGTTGGAATATGAGTAATTCTTACAGCACTATCTGTGGTATTAACACTTTGTCCACCATGACCGCTACTACGCATTACATCGATTTTTAAATCATTTGGATTGATTTGAATTTCAACATCATCAACTTCTGGCATAATAGCCACTGTAATAGCTGAAGTATGAACTCTACCTTGAGATTCTGTTTCAGGTACTCTTTGAACTCTGTGCGTTCCACCTTCGTATTTTAGCCTTGAATAAACTCCATTTCCTTTGATGAGAATGATAATTTCTTTAAATCCCCCTACACTACCCTCGCTAGAACTTACGATTTCGTATTTGTAATCACGATTTTCAGCATAGCGTATGTAGGCTTTTACTAAGTCTCCAACAAATAAAGAAGCTTCATCTCCTCCTGTTCCAGCACGAATTTCTAAAAATATATTTTTATCATCGTTTGGATCTTTAGGCAATAAAAGAATTTTTAATTCTTCTTCAAGTTGTGGCTTTAAGACTTCGAGATTTTTAAGCTCTTCTTTTGCAAGCTCCCCTAGTTCTGCATCAGATAAAAGAATTTTATTTTCTTCGATTTCATCTAAAGTTTTAAGGTATTCTTTTGCTTTTTCTACTATGGGTTCTAAATTCTTTTGCTCTTTAGATAGAGCTGTCATTTTAGAAATATCATTAGAGATATTAACATCGCTAAGAAGAGTATTTAGCTCATCAAAGCGTGTTAAAAAAGGTTTGAGTTTATCAGCTAACATTAAAAATTATGCTAATTTATTTACCAATAATGCTAATCTACTCACACGGCGTGATGCAGTTTGTTTTTTCAAAAATCCACGGCTTACCATAGCGTGAATGCTTTTATTAGCTACTTTTAGTGCATTTTGTGCAGCTTCTTTGTCATTGTTTGCTGCTGCTTCGCGAACCGCTTTTGTAATGTTTTTTAATCTTGTTCTATAAAATCTATTTCTTTCAGTTCTTTTGATAGTTTGTCTTGCTCTTTTTTCAGCAGATTTATGGTTTGCCATAATTTTCCTTTTTTATATAAATTAAATTGCTAATTATACAAGATTAAAATTAAAATTTAATTAATTTAAGTAATTTTAAAGTATCAATTAATCATATTCATGGCTTTTACTATGCAAGATTTTTGATCTTGACATTGATTTTCTAATTTTTCCGCAAGAGTTTCTTCATGTGTGACTGCAATAAAAACCATAATTACACTAAAAAGAGTAGTTAGAATTTTCATTAATTTTTCCTTTTTTAAATATTTTGAAAAATTATAAAAATTCTTTGTGGAAATAATGTGAATTTAATATTTTATATTATTTGTCTTTAAAAAATCGCGCAGTTTTTCGTACTCGCCATTTTCCAAATAACGATATTTTCCTGCTTTTAACATACCAAGATCTAATGCTCCAAAAGCTACTCTTTTAAGATCCATCACTTCCAAATCAAAATGCCCAAAAAAGCGTCTTAGTTCTCTATTTTTACCTTCATTAATGATTACTTTTAGCTTTGTATAGCCACCACTTGAGCCAAAAATTTCAAAGCCTAAAAATGGAGCAAAACTCATTGAGGTTATTTTGGTTTTAGCATGAGCTCCTTTTTTTTCATTTTGAATTTCTAAGCCATTTTGCATTGCTTCGATGACATTTTTATCTATATTACCTTTTACTTTTAGGTAATATTCTCTTTCTAAATCACTATGCATAAGCGCATCTGCTATCACAGGTGAATCAGTTAACAAAAGCAATCCCTCGCTTGCAAAGTCAAGCCTTCCCACGCTAAGCCAAGTGCTAAATTGTTTTGGCAGGGTATGATAGATGGTTTTTCTACCTCTATCATCTTTTTTACTAACTATTTCACCTTTTTGTTTATGATAAATGATGACTGAAAATTGTGTTTTTTTATGGAGTTTTTTACCATTGATAAAAACTTTATCTTCAGCATTTACACTATCACTTAGTAAGGCTGTTTTTTTATTGATTTTTACTAAGCCTTGCTTGATTAGCTCATCAGCCTCACGGCGAGAGTATTTGCTATTATGTGAGATGAATTTATTAATTCTCATAATTTTTCTTTACATCACAAAAATAGTTGGTACTATGGTTGGATATTTTTTGATTTTTCTAAAAATATGTTTTCTTAGTACTTGTCTAATTTGAGCTTCTAAAACTTTTGGATTATCTAAAATTTCATCTTTTACATTTGGGAAAAATTGACTTAAAACATCACTCATTTCTTTTGAGAATGCTCCGTCTTGTTTATCAGCTACCAAGCCATAACTAAATACTCTTGGTTTATTAATCAGTGTTTTGCTTGCTTTATCAAGCTGGGCGATGATGACAACTATACCGCTATCTGCTAGTTTTTGTCTATCAATTACCACATCATCTGCGATTTGTTTGTTGATTTGATTATCTACAAAGACTTTTCCTGTTTTAACTGTTTTAACGCGTTTGATGTATTTTTGACAAAGCTCTACTTGATCCCCATCGCTCATTAAGTAGATGTTTCTTTCAGGTATACCACATTTTAGAGCAGTTTCTTTGTGTTTATTGATATGATTATACTCTCCATGCACTGGTAAGAAAAATTTAGGTTTTACCAAAGTTAGCATGAGTTTTTGCTCTTCTATACTAGCATGTCCGCTTACATGGATTTCGCTAAATTCTTGATAGGCTACTTTGGCCCCTGCTTTTAAAAGAAAATCAAGCACAGCAGAAACATTTGCTTCATTGCCTGGTATTGCTTTAGCTGAAATGATAACTTGATCGCTAGGTTTGATTTTGATAAATTTATGCTCATCTGTAGCCATTCTATATAAAGCACTCATGGTCTCACCTTGACTTCCTGTGGTAACAATTAGCACTTCGTTGTCTTTGTATTTGCTTACTTCATCAGCGTCAATGAAAATTTTTCTATCAAGTTTGATATAGCCAAGTTCCATAGTGGTATAGAGATTTCTTTCCATAGAACGCCCTATAACGCACACTTTTCTACCGTATTTTAAACCATAACTAATAGCTTGATATACACGGTGGATATTAGAGCTAAAGGTGCTCATGATTACTCTGCCTTTAGTTTTGGCAAAAATTTGATCAAAAGTAGGTCCTACGGAGCTTTCACTTTTTGTATAACCCTCTTTATATGAATTTGTGCTATCACTTAAAAGACAAAGCACGCCTTCTTCGCCATATTGAGCTAAACGACTTAAATCCGTTGGATAGCCATCAATTGGTGTTTGATCTATTTTAAAATCGCCAGTGTGTATGATGGTTCCTGCTTTAGTTTTAATAGCCAAAGCACAAGCGTCGATGATAGAGTGGGTTATGTGAATCCATTCTAAGTTAAATTCACCTATTTCATAAATTTGTCTTTTTGTTATAGGTCTAAACCATTTACGCTCAGCTTTTAAACCATGTTCTTCAAATTTATTTGAAATCATACCTAGTGCTAAAGGTGTTGCGTAGATAGGAAATTGAAATTCTTTGAAAAAATACGGCACAGCACCAATGTGATCTTCATGGGCATGAGTGATGATGATAGCGCGAATTTTATTTTTAATTTTTCTTACATAGTCAAAATCAGGTATGATAATATCTACTCCATGCATGGTTCCATCTGGAAAACTCATACCTATATCAACGATAATCGCATCGTTGTTGGTTTCAAAGACAGTGATATTTCCACCGATTTCTCCAAGTCCACCCAAAGGTGTAATACGAATTTTATGTTCGCTTGAGTTGTTGTGTTTTAAAGGGTGAAGTCTTAGCTCGTGCATGATTTTATTAGCTTCTATGCTTTTAGCAAGTTCTATTTGCCATTCTTCATTACCACTTAATTTAGAAGGTAAATTTCTATTTTTTTTCTTTTTCTTTTTTTCTTCGCTAGCTTCAGTTTGAGTATTTTCTACTTTTGTTCCGTTTTTATTTTCGCTATTTTGATCTTGATTTTGTGAATCTTTTTTTCTTTTGTTTCTAAATTTATTAAATCTCTTAGTTTTGTTTTGCTCTTGAGTTTTGTTTTCTTCGCTCATAGTCATCCTTTAAATAGTCATAAATTTTAAGGTATGAATCAACGCTAATTTCATGAGCTCTTGAGGTAGAAGAGAGATTTAGTGCTTCAAATGCTTTTAAAATTTTTTCTTTTTTATTTTTAAAATTAGATAAGAGTTGTTTTCTAGGATTTTGAAAACAAGCTCTAAGAAATTCTTTAAAAGCTTCTATATTTTCACATTTTTGCTGATAATGAGTAGTTTTTATTAACTTCATTACAGCTGAAGTAACTTTTGGTGGAGGATTAAAGCTTTGTGGTTGTATATCAAAAAGCATTTGTCTTTGGCATATCAATGCACAAAGCACCCCTAAAGCCGAAAAATTACTTTCTTTTTCATTTGCACAAAATTTCTGTGCCACTTCTTTTTGCACCATTACTATAAGCCCAAGACAATTTTGATCTTCTAGGGCTTTTAAAATCAAATTTGTAGCAATATAATATGGTAAATTTGCTACCAAAAAGTACTCTTTATCGCTTAAACTTCCTTGATCAAAAGCATCACTTGCATTTTGATGGATAAGCTCAAAATTTCCACCTTCAATCTCATTTTGAAATTTTTTATTTAAAATAGGAATCAAATCTTTATCAATCTCATAAGCTCTAATATGAGCTTGTGGGATTTTCAAAAGTTCTTGCGTTAAATCACCTAAGCCAGGCCCAATCTCAACTATATTTTTAGTATCTT
The DNA here is from genome assembly GCF_025772785.1 of Campylobacter sp. CNRCH_2015_0338h. Classification (NCBI taxonomy): domain Bacteria; kingdom Pseudomonadati; phylum Campylobacterota; class Epsilonproteobacteria; order Campylobacterales; family Campylobacteraceae; genus Campylobacter; species Campylobacter sp. CNRCH_2015_0338h. The sequence goes on along the minus strand of NZ_JAKMST010000005.1, from coordinate 95,879 downwards.
TGGGTATGGCTTGGATGATTTTATCTACCACGCTTTTATCACATAAAAAATTTTGCCCAAAATGTTTTTTTGCTTTTATCATAAATTTATTTTATCTAAAAAATATTAATTATAGCATTATTTTAAGCGCTAATTAGATAAAATTTGAATTATTTTTTTATAAAGGTTAATTTTTGAAAAATCTTATAGTATGTGCAGGAGGAAATGAGGATTTTAAATTTGCACAAAGTATTGGCATAGGTTTGGTTAATTCTGCTTTTTCTTTAGGTAAAATTTTAAGTCAAGTAAAAGTAGATAGAGTGATTTTTATAGGTACATGTGGAATTTACCAAGAAGGAAAAATTTTAGATATTTATGAAAGTTCTAACGCAGCGAATTTAGAATACGCAGATTTATTTGATAGTTTTTATACGCCTATAGCAAATGAGATTAGATTAAATGTTTCACATGAAACTATGATTAATTCTTCAAATTATATTTGTAAAGATGAAAATATCGCCCAAGAATTTTTTAAAAGGGGTGTACATATAGAAAATATGGAAGCATACGCAGTGCTTTCTTGTGCAAAAATGCAAGAGATAGAAGGAATTTGTTATTTATGTGCGACAAATTTTTGTAATGAATTTGCACATGAGGATTTTTTAAAAAACCATCAAAATGCAAAAGAATTATTAAAAGATTTTTTGTTAGATAAAAAACTTATATAGGAAAAAAATTGAGTGAATTAAAAAATATATTAGATTTTACTAAAGAAGAATTAGAAAATTTAGTCCAACCAAAATTTAGAGCAAAGCAAATTTTTGAATGGGTATATAAAAAATATGCAGATGATTTTTTACAAATGTCGTCTTTGCCAAAAGATTTTAGAGTGTACTTGCAAGAAAATTTTCATTTTTCACCTCTAAAATGTGTGAAAGATGAAAAAAGCAAAGATGGTAGTATAAAATATCTTTTTGAGCTTTTAGATGGTAAAAAAATAGAAGCTGTTTTGCTACCAATGAAAGAAGAACTTGTAGATGAAAATGGAAAAATCATCAAACATGCAAGATATACTATTTGTGTTTCCTCTCAAGTGGGATGTAAAAGTGGGTGTAGTTTTTGTCTTACTGCTAAAGGTGGTTTGAAAAGAAATTTGACTGCAGGAGAAATAGTAGGACAAATTTTATGGATTAAAAAACACAACAACATACCTTATGAAAGAAGGGTTAATATAGTCTATATGGGTATGGGAGAGCCTTTGGATAATCTTAAAAATGTTTCTAAGGCAGTTAAAATTTTAGCCGATAATGATGCCTTAGCGATAAGCCCTAGAAGACAAACTATAAGTACAAGTGGTTTGGCAAAGCAAATTAAAGAGCTTGGAGAAATGAATTTAGGTGTACTTTTGGCTATTTCACTTCATGCTGTAAATGATGAGCTTAGAAGTGAATTAATGCCTATTAATAAAGCTTATAATATAGCAAGCATTATGGAAGCGGTGAGAAATTTTCCTATAGATCAGCGTAAAAGAGTGATGTTTGAATACCTTTTAATTGATGGGATAAATGATAAAATAGAACATGCAAAAGAACTAGTCAAGCTCTTAAATGATATAAAAGCTAAAGTGAATTTAATACTTTTTAATCCACACGAAGGAAGTTTATATAAAAGACCAAGTGTTGAAAATGCGGTTAAATTTCAAGATTATTTAAGTGTAAAAGGTGTTACTTGTACGATAAGAGAAAGTAAAGGACTTGATATTTCAGCTGCATGCGGACAGCTTAAAGAAAGGCAGAGTAAACAATGACTTTTTTAGATATAGCTCAGCTTATTTTTATAAGTATAGTAGTGATCATAGGACTTGGTGGAATTATTTATGTATTAAAAAATGAAGATAAATGATTGATATATCATATTGTTTACTATAATTTTATCTATATCATTATGAATAGGTTATCTTTAATGATATAGAGAATTTTAAACTATAATTTCTTTCAAAAATTCACCTTTTATATCTTTTTGAGATTGTATCAAAAATTTTTGATTTTTATATGTAAATTCTAAGCTAAAAGAGTGTAAAAGCAGTCTTTTAGCACCTGTGATGTGAGCTCTTTCGATATCGCTCATTTTTCCATCTAATATTTGCTCTATTTGTGTTTTTTCTAAACTATATAAAGGTTCACCTAAAATTTTATGTTTCACATGAAACAAATGTAGTCTTATTTGATGTTGTCTGCCTGTTAGAGGTTTAGCTAAAACTAAACTAGCATCTAAATTTTCAAAATATTCTAAAGTGTAAAATTGTGTTAAAGCTTCTTTGCCATTTTCACAAATATGCATCCTAGTTTTGACTGCATCATAGTCTTTAGCTAAATCCATGCTTTTATCTACTATAAACTCTTTTTTAGTTTTTCCTTTTACTAGCACAAGATAGCTTTTTTGAACTAATCTTTTTTCAAACATGGTTTTTAACTCAATTTGTGCATTTTTATGTTTAGCTATGAGTAAAAGTCCGCTTGTTTCTTTATCTAATCTATGAGCCACGCAAGCTTTTTCACCCCATAAATGCCAAATTTCATCACAAAGACTATAAGCACAATTGCGTCCATTAGGATGAGTTAGCACCCCACTTGGTTTTTCTACGATGGCAAAATCACCATTTTCAAAAACTATTTCCAATCCTTTAGGGTTATTTTCATATACGATTAATTCCACTAAGCCATCTAAAAATTTGTTTTTTTCTTCTACCAAATTTCCATTACAAAATAGTCTTTTTTTATCAATGAGTTTTTGTGCTTCACGCATAGAGATTTTTAACTCATCCATAAGTAGTCTAAATGCCTTTTTTCCATTATTTGATAGTTTCTTTTTTATGTATGCCATTTAATAACTTTCTTAGGTAATTTATAATAAAATTCAAGCTATTTTTTCATAAAAAATTATATAAAAAAAGGTCTTGAAAATGGTTGAAAGATATAGTAGAGAAATCATGGCTAAAAAATGGGACATGCAAGCAAAATATGACGCATGGTTAAAAGTAGAATTAGCTGCTGTGAAAGCATGGAATAAACTTGGTCTTATTAAAGATGATGATTGTGAAAAAATTATAAAAAATGCAAAATTTGATATAGCAAGAATAGATGAGATAGAAAAAACTACCAAACATGATGTTATCGCTTTTTTAACTAGTGTAAGTGAAAGTTTAGGCGAGGAAAGTCGTTTTGTGCATTATGCGATGACAAGTTCAGATTGTATTGATACTGCAGTTGCTTTGCAGATTAAAGATAGTTTAGAACTAATCTTGCAAGATTTAGATCAAGTTTTAGCAGCGATTAAAACAAGAGCGTATGAGCATAAAAACACCTTAATGGTAGGAAGAAGTCATGGAATTCATGGAGAGCCTATAACTTTTGGCTTAGTTTTGGCTATTTGGTATGATTCGCTAGTTCATGCAAAAGATTTAATCATTCATGCAAAAGAAGTGATTAGCTATGGAAAAATTAGCGGTGCCATGGGAAATTTTGCTCATGCTCCGCTTGAATTTGAAGAAGAAGTTTGTAAAAATTTAGATCTTAAGCCAGCGCCAGTTTCAAACCAAGTTATACAAAGAGATCGTTACGCACAGGTTATCTCGGCTTTAGCTATTTTAGCTTCAAGTTGTGAGCAAATCGCTGTTGCTATCCGCCATTTTCAAAGAACAGAAGTATATGAAGCTGAAGAATATTTTTCTCAAGGGCAAAAAGGAAGCTCAGCTATGCCTCATAAAAGAAATCCTGTTTTGAGTGAAAATATCACCGGTCTTTGCAGGATGATAAGAGCTTATGTAACACCTGCTTTAGAAAATGTAGCATTGTGGCACGAAAGAGATATATCACATTCTAGTGTAGAAAGATTTATATTACCTGATGCTTTTATCACGACTGATTTTATGCTTTCAAGATTATGCGGTGTGATAGAAAAGCTTTTGGTGTATCCAGAAAATATGATGAAAAATTTAAATTTAACCGGAGGGCTTGTATTTTCTCAAAGAGTGTTGCTTGAACTTCCATTTAAAGGTATAAGTAGAGAAGAAGCTTACAAGATCGTTCAAAGAAATGCTATGAAAGTTTGGGCTGATTTACAAAATGGCAAGCCTGCGTTAAATGAAAAAGGTGAGAGTTTGTTTTTGCTAGCTTTATTAGCTGATGAGGATTTGAAAAAGTCTTTAAGTGAAGCAGATATTAGAAATTGCTTTGACTATAACTACTACACAAAAAATGTAGACAAAATATTTGCAAGAACTTTTAAATAATAAACTAGGGGTTGTGAGTGAAAGTATTAAAAAGAAATGGTAGAACTGAAGAATTAGATGTTTCTAAGATTAAAAAATATACCACCGATGCGGTGGCAAATTTAGAAAATGTTAGCCAAAGTGAGCTTGAAGTAGATGCAAAAATTCAATTTCGTGATGGCATAACAACAGAAGAAATCCAACAAACTCTTATAAAAACAGCAGTAGATAAAATAGATATTGATAGACCTAATTGGACCTTTGTTGCTGCAAGATTATTTTTATATGATTTGTATAAAAAAGTAAGTGGTTATAGTGGTTATAAACATTTAAGAGAATACCTTGAAAAAGGTGAAAAAGAAGGTAGGATTTTAATTGGTTTAAAAGAAAAATATGATTTAGATGATCTTAATGCTTATATCAAGCCAGAGCGCGATTTACAATTTACTTATCTTGGTATAAAAACTTTGTATGATAGATATTTGATTAAAGATTCTAAAGGCATGCCTATAGAATTACCACAGCAAATGTTTATGGCTATTGCGATGTTTTTAGCGCAAAATGAGTTAGATTCTCAAACTTGGGCTAAGAAATTTTATGATTTAATCTCAACTTTTGAAGTAATGCTTGCAACCCCAACCCTTTCAAATGCAAGAACCACAAGACATCAATTAAGTTCATGTTATATAGGAAGCACACCTGATAATATAGAAGGGATTTTTGATTCTTATCAAGAAATGGCACTTTTATCTAAATTTGGTGGTGGTATAGGCTGGGATTGGTCTAAGGTGCGTGCTATGGGTGGAAGTATAGATGGGCATAAAAATGCAGCAGGTGGGATCATACCATTTTTAAAAATCACCAATGATATAGCAGTAGCTGTTGATCAACTTGGTACTAGAAAAGGTGCAATTGCTGTATATATTGAACCTTGGCATATGGATATTAATGACTTTTTAGATTTGCGTAAAAACTCAGGCGAAGAAAGAAGAAGAGCGCATGAGCTTTTCCCTGCTTTGTGGATTAATGATTTGTTCATGAAAAGAGTAAGAGCAAATGACAAATGGACGCTTTTTGATCCTGCTGATACAGCAAGTTTGTGTGATTTATACGGTGAAGAATTTGAGAAAAAATATGAAGAATTTGAAAAAGATGAAAGCATAGTCAAAGAAATTGTTGATGCTAAAGAGCTTTGGAAAAAAATACTTTTATCTTATTTTGAAAGTGGCTTGCCGTTTTTATGTTTTAAAGATAGTGCAAATAGAACAAATCCAAATTCCCATGCAGGAATTATAAGAAGTTCAAATTTATGTACAGAAATTTTTCAAAATACAGAACCAAATTATTATCAAATCAAAATCGTATTTGATGATAAAACAGAACTTCATTTAGATGAGGATGAAGAGCTTACAATAGATGGAGGATATAAAAAGCTTGCTAAAAAAGTTTCTACTTTAGATAGTATTAATGGTAAAAAAGTCTATATAGTAGAAAAATACAAAAACGAAGGAAAAACTGCAGTTTGTAATCTTGCAAGTATAAATTTAAGTAAAATCAACACCAAAGAAGATATCCAAAGAGTAGTACCAACGGCGATAAGAATGCTTGATAATGTGATTGATTTAAATTTTTATCCTCATGTAAAGGTTAAAAATACCAACTTAAAATCACGTGCTATAGGACTTGGTGTAATGGGTGAAGCGCAAATGGTGGCTGAAGCTCAAATTTATTGGGGTTCTAATGAGCATTTTGAAAAAATTGATCGTATTATGGAGATGATTAGCTATGAGGCGATTTTAGCTAGCTCAAATTTAGCTTTAGAAAAAGGAAGTTATCCTGACTTTGAAGGATCAAACTGGAGTAAAGGTATAGTGCCAATTGATGTAGCAAACGAAAATGCTAAAAAACTTACCGCAAGTGAAGGTTTGTTTGATCAAAGCGAGTGTGATTGGGAAAAATTAAGAGAAAAACTAAAAAGAGATGGTATAAGAAATGGTTATTTAATGGCTATAGCACCAACTTCTTCTATTTCTATTTTAGTAGGTACTACTCAAACAATTGAACCTGTATATAAAAGAAAATGGTTTGAGCAAAACTTAAGCGGTATGATACCAACCGTGGTGCCAAATCTAAGTGCTAATACTTGGCAGTATTATACTCCTGCTTATGAGCTTGATCAAAAAATCTTAGTAAAAGCAGCAGCGATTCGTGGTAAATGGATTGATCAAGGTCAATCATTAAATATCTTTGTTTCTTTAGATAAGGCAAGCGGTGGATATTTAAATGAAATTTATCAACTTGCTTGGGAATTAGGTGTTAAATCAACTTATTATCTAAGAAGCGAAAGCCCTGATAGTCAAAAAGTAAATGATGATGTGGTTGATAGAACTATAGAATGTGAAGGTTGTCAATAAAAATGGAGAAGCAAAATGTATACAAAAAATTCACTACCGGAGCTTACGCTTAGGGGTATAATACTAGGAAGTATTTTAACGATTATTTTTACTGCCTCAAATGTATATTTGGGGCTTAAAGTTGGTCTTACTTTTTCTACTTCTATTCCTGCTGTTGTGATTGCAATGGCCGTTTTAAAAATCTTTAAAGACTCTAATATTTTAGAAAATAATATGGTTCAAACTCAAGTTTCAGCCGCAGGTACGCTTTCGGCTGTGATTTTTGTTATACCAGGTCTTTTTATGTGTGGATATTGGTTTGAATTTCCACTTTGGCTTACTTTTATGCTCTGTCTTTGTGGGGGTGGATTGGGCGTGCTTTTTACCATACCTTTGCGTAGAGCTATGGTGGTAGAGAGTAAATTAGCTTATCCTGAAGGAAGAGCTGCTGCTGAAATTTTAAAAGTAGCTAATAAAGATCAAGCCGATAAAAAAGGAAAAGTAGGCTTAAAAGAAATCACACTCGGTGTGGCTCTTGCTTCTGTGATAAGTCTTTTTTCAAGTGGTTTTAAACTACTTTCAAGTGGAAGTAGTTTTGCATTTATTTGGCAAAAAATGACTTTTGGCTTTTCTATGGGTTATTCAGTGGCACTTTTGGGTGCTGGATACTTAGTAGGTATAGCTGGAGGTGTTGCATTGCTTGCGGGTATGGTACTTGCTTGGATGGTTTTTGTGCCATATTTTTCTGCTAAAGAAAGTTTTGACGCGAGTTTAAGTGCACTTGATATAGCTAATCAAATTTGGGCTCAAAAAGTACGTTTAATAGGCACAGGAGCTATTGCCATAGCAGCATTATGGACTTTAATAGAACTTGCAAAACCTGTATATGATGGCATGAAAAATATGCTTAAAAAAACCTCGTTAAATCTTTCACAAGATCCTAAAGATATGGATTTATCTTTAAAAGCTATGCTAGGTTTATTTGTACTTATGTGTATAGGTTTGTTTGTCTCATTTTACGCTTTTGTGGCTGATTCAAATTTAGCAAGTGGCTATCAAATTCTTTTTGCCTTAGTAGGAACTTTAGTAGCTATTTTCATAGGCTTTTTTGTAGCTTCTGCTTGTGGATATATGGCAGGTTTGGTGGGTTCATCATCTTCTCCTATTTCGGGTATAGGGCTTATTGGGATTATGATTTCTTCTTTGATTATTTTACTTTTGGGTTATCAAGTAGATTTATTTAGCGATCCTTTAATGTCTAAATTTGCCATCGCTTTTGCTATTTTTACTACTAGTGTTATTTTAGCAACTGCTGCTATTTCTAACGATAATTTACAAGATTTAAAAACTGGCTATTTAGTGGGCGCAACTCCTTGGAAGCAGCAAGTTTCTTTGATTATAGGTTGTGTGTTTGGAGCTTTAGCTATCGCTCCTGTTTTAAATTTATTATACCAAGCTTATGGTTTTGTGGGTGCAATGCCAAGAGAAGGAATGGATGAGGCAAATGCACTTGCTGCACCACAAGCAAATTTGATGAGTACTATAGCACAAGGCATTTTTAACGCTAATATCGATTGGAGTTATATTATAGCGGGAGCTTTTGTGGGCGTTGGTATAATTATCGTCGATCGTTTATTAAGAAAGAAAAACATGTCTTTGCCGCCTTTAGCTGTGGGTATAGGTATATATTTACCACCTGCTGTTAATATGCCTTTGTTTATAGGTGGATTATTAGCGTATTTAATCAAAAAGCGTTTAGAGCAAAGATATGCTAAAAATGCACATAAAAAAGAACTCATTCAAGAGCATGAGCAAAAAGGAACCTTATTTGCCTCTGGTTTGATAGTAGGTGAGAGTTTATTTGGAGTGCTAATAGCTGGTTTAACTGTGCTTTCTATTAGTAGAGGTGGGGCTGAAGATCCACTTGCTATTGCAACTTCATTTAAAGACGATGGGATTATAGGTTTTGTAGTTTTTGTAGCGATTATGCTAATTTTTGCAAGAAGAGTACTTAAAAAATGAATTTAGATTATTATTATGCTTTGATTTTAGGGATTATCGAAGGTTTGACAGAATTTTTACCTGTTTCATCTACAGGGCATATGATCTTGGGTGCTGAAATTTTGGGTTTAAACATAGATGATTTCTGGAGAAGTTTTTTTATCATTATTCAACTTGGTTCTATACTAGCGGTGATTTTTATTTTCAAAGATAAACTAACTCAAAAACTTGATATTTGGTTAAAACTTGCTGTGGGCTTTTTGCCTGCAGGTGGAGTGGGTTTTATAGCATATAAGTTTTTAAAAGAGATATTTAATGGCTATACCGTGGCTACTATGTTAATCATTGGTGGGATTGTTTTTATCATCATAGAGCTTAAACATAGAAAAAAAGACTATGATATACATTCTTTAGATGAGGTAAGTTATAAACAAGCTTTTTTGATAGGTTTAACTCAAGCTCTTGCTATCATACCAGGTACTTCAAGAAGTGGAGCAAGTATTATAGGTGGCTTATTGCTTGGGCTTGATCGTAAAGTGGCTTCTGAATTTTCATTTTTACTTGCAATTCCTACCATGATTATTGCAACAGCTTATAGCATTTATAAAGAACCACAAGTTTTAAGCAATATGAATAATTTCATTCCTTTAGCCATAGGTTTTGTAACAGCTTTTATAGTGGCTTTTGTGGTAATTAAAATATTTTTAAAATTAATTAGCAAGATAAACTTTATACCTTTTGGAATTTATAGGATAATTTTAGGTTTTGTATTTTTATACCTTTTTATGAGTGGTGTTTTAGATATATCAAGAACGGGTGTTTGAAATATAAAAATATCCTTTATTTAAAAAAAGTTTAAGTTTTTCATAGCTAAAATTAGTCTTATATTTTAATTTAAGCTCACAAGGTTAGTGAGTGTTAAGGGTAGAAATGACAAAAGATATAATTGCATATGCAAATAATGAAACTTTGGTAGATACTCAAAGTTTTAACAATGACACGAATTTAACTCCGATTTATTTTGATAATTCTAAAGAAAGTTTAGAAGTTATCCGTCACTCTTGTGCGCATTTAATGGCTCAAGCGATTAAAAGTCTATATCCAGAGGCTAAATTTTTCGTAGGACCTGTGATAGAAGATGGGTTTTATTATGATTTTAGAGTTGATAGCAAGATTTCAGAAGAAGACTTAAGCAAAATCGAAAAGAAAATGAAAGAACTAGCAGAAGCAAAGCTAGACATCATAAAATACGAACTTTCAAAGACTGAGGTTAAAGAAAAATTTGCTAATGATGATTTAAAACAAGAAGTTTTACTAAGAATTCCTGATGGAAAAGTAAGTATTTATAAGCAAGGCGAATTTGAAGATTTATGCCGTGGACCTCATGTGCCAAATACTAGATATTTAAGATTTTTCAAGCTTACTCGTGTAGCTGGTGCGTATTTGGGTGGTGATGAAAAAAGAGAAATGCTCACAAGAATTTATGGTACTGCTTTTGCAGATAAAGAAAGTTTAAATGAATACTTAAAAATCATTGAAGAAGCTAAAAAAAGAGATCATAGAAAACTTGGTAATGAAATGAAGCTTTTTGCCTTTGATGATGAAATAGGCGGTGGGCTTCCTATATGGCTTAGCAATGGTGCAAAATTAAGAAGTAAATTAGAGCATTTGCTATATAAAGCACATAGATTAAGAGGTTATGAGCCTGTACGTGGGCCTGAACTTTTAAAAGCTGATGCGTGGAAAATTAGTGGGCATTATGCAAACTATAAAGAAAATATGTATTTTACGCAAATTGATGAGCAAGAATATGGCATTAAGCCGATGAATTGTGTAGGGCATATTAAAATTTATCAAAGTGATGTTAGAAGCTATCGTGATTTACCTTTGAAATTTTTTGAATATGGTGTGGTACACCGCCATGAAAAAAGTGGAGTTTTACACGGGCTTTTTAGGGTAAGAGAATTCACTCAAGATGATGCGCATATTTTTTGTATGCCAAGTCAGATAAAAGAACAAGTTTTAGAGATTTTAAGCTTTGTTGATACTTTGATGAAGGCTTTTGAATTTGATTATGAAATGGAAATTTCAACACGCCCAGCAAAAGCAATAGGCGATGATGAAATTTGGGATATAGCTACAAAGGCTTTAAAAGAAGCTTTAGATGAGCAAGGTTTAAAATATGGCATTGATGAGGGCGGTGGAGCTTTCTATGGTCCAAAAATCGATATTAAAATTACCGATGCGCTAAAAAGAAAATGGCAGTGTGGAACTATACAAGTAGATTTTAACTTACCAAGCCGTTTTAAACTCGAATACACAGATGCAGATAATGAGAAAAAACAACCTGTAATGCTTCACCGTGCTATTTTGGGTTCTTTTGAAAGATTTATAGGAATTTTAGTAGAGCATTGTGCGGGTGAGTTGCCATTTTTTATAGCACCAACTCAAGTAGCTATAGTGCCTATTTCACAAAATCATCATGATTATGCAAAAGAAATAGCAAGAAAACTTTTAGAACTTGGCATTGATAGTGAAGTGTATAATAAAAATGAAAGCTTAAATAAAAAAATCCGCACCGCTGAAAAAGCACATGTGCCTATGATACTTGTTTTAGGTGATGAAGAAGTAGCAAACAAAAGTGTGGCTTTAAGAGATAGAAGAGCAAAAGAACAAAAAACAATGACTTTAGATGAATTTATAACCCTAACAAAGGAGAAATTAAGTGAGGTACGCTTTTGAGTAAAGAAAAAGAAGTATTGCTAAATGAAGAAATTCAAGCAGATGAAATCAGATGTATAGGTGATGATGGCAAGGTTTATGGCATTATTAGTAGTGATGAAGCGCTAGATATAGCAAATAGACTAGGGCTTGATTTGGTGATGATAGCCCCCGAAGCCAAACCACCTGTATGTAAGATAATGGATTATGGAAAATTCCGTTATCAACAAGAAAAGAAACAAAAAGAAGCAAAGAAAAAACAAAAAGTTATTGATATAAAAGAAATCAAACTTTCTGTGAAAATCGCTCAAAATGACATTAATTATAAGGTCAAACATGCAAGTGAGTTTTTAGAGCAAGGCAAGCATGTTAAATTTAGAGTGTTTTTAAAAGGTCGTGAGATGGGCTCTCCTGAAGCAGGGGTGGCGTTGCTTGAAAAAATTTGGCAAATGGTTGAAGATATAGCAGATAGAGACAAAGAGCCTTTACTCGAAGGACGCTATGTAAATATGCTAGTAACTCCTAAAAAGAAAAAATAATCACAAGCCTTTCTAAGGCTTGTATTTTAAACTTATGCTAGAAGAAAATCCACAATTTTTAAAAGAACAAATCATAACTTATCTTGGTAATAAAAGATCCTTGCTTGAGTTTTTAAATCAAGGCTTTAAATTCGCACAAAATGAGCTTAAAAAAGATAAATTTAGTTTTTGTGATGTATTTAGCGGTTCAGGTGTAGTTTCGCGTTTTGTGAGGCCTTATGCGAGTTTTATCATGGCAAATGATTTGGAAGATTATTCTAAAATCATCAATGAGTGTTATTTAAGCAATCAAAATGCACATTTTTTACAAGAATTACAAAAATATTATGCTTTTTTAATTTCTGATTTAAAACTCAAAAAAGGCTTTATAAGTAAGCTTTATGCGCCAAATGATGATGAACATATCCAAAAAGATGAAAGAGTTTTTTACACGCTTAAAAATGCGATGTATTTAGACTCTATGCGAGAAAAAATTTCAAGCCTGCCAAGTAATATACAAAAATACTTCATCGCACCGCTTATCTATGAAGCAAGTGTGCATGCAAATACAAGCGGGGTTTTTAAAGGCTTTTATAAAGATAAAAATGGAGTGGGAAAATTTGGAGGAAATGGAGCAAATGCGCTTAGTCGTATAAAGGGTGATATAGCTTTAAAAATGCCTATTTTTTCAAATTTTACTTGTAAATATGAGGTTTTTCAAAAAGATGCAAATATTTTAGCTAAAGAGCTTGATAGCTTTGATGTAGCGTATTTAGACCCACCTTATAATCAACACCCTTATGGATCAAATTATTTTATGTTAAATTTAATCGCTAATTATAAAAAGCCAAAGGAAATTTCAAAGGTTTCTGGCATACCAAAAGACTGGAACCGCAGTGCTTTTAACAAAGAGAAAAAAGCTGAAGATGCTTTGTTTGATTTGATAAATGATTTAAAAGCTAAGATTGTATTGCTTTCTTATAATTGTGAGGGTTTTGTAAAAAAAGAAAATTTCATAAAAAGACTTCAAAGTCTTGGAGAATGCTTTGTGCTTGAGCAAAAGTATAATGCCTTTAGAGCTAGTAGAAACCTTTCTAAACGCTCTATGCATATACAAGAACAACTCTATGTATTAAAAAAACGCTAATCTTGCATGTATGTATTTAATTGCTCAAAAAGCTTTTCTTTTAAAGCAATAGGTTTGTTTATTTTAATATATGGTATCCAATATCTTATTAAATTTAAAAGCTCATCATCATAGGTATAAAATGCCTTGATATAAATGAAATTCTCATCCTCATCTATAAATTCGTATTTAGTAAGGCCATTTTTTCTTAAGAAATATTCTTTAGCTTTTTTATCAAGCTTTAAAATAGCTTCTTTGTTTTCTTTGCTAATCCAATTACTTTGATCTTTTTGAATTTGTTTTAAAAACTCTTCTTTTGGGGTAAAAATTTCTTTCTTTTCCACTCTTAGTTGTGTGATTTTAGAAAAAGTAAAGGTTTTTAAAGTATCGTTTTCATCTGCTAAAAGATACCATATGTTGTCAATATTGATGAGTTTGTATGGATTAGCTTTTCTGTGTTTTTCTTTGTAGTGAAAGCTAATGGAGTGTTTTGCTATGATAGCTACGCTTAGTTCTTCAAAAATTTCTCTATCGAGTGTTTCATAGCTTTGGGTTTTGACTAAAAAGGCTTTATTGATTTTTTCATTAAGCAAGTCGTTTAAAAACTCTTTATCTAAACTAGGATAAAGCCTACCTATACCGCTTAAAATAGCAAAATTTTGTATATCTTTAAAGCTTAATTTTCCTAAAACATAGCCTTTAAAAAATACTTTCCATTTTCTGTTTTTATAGGGATAAAAGCAAGGCGTTCATGCAAGTCTCTTTGTATAGTGCGAATACTGACATTAAATTCTTGCGCAAGCTCTTCTAAGCTAAAACGCTCGCCATTGTTTAAACACTGCAGTATAGAAACTAAACGCGTAGAAAGCTTGTCTTTTTCCATATACAACCTTTTTATTTTATTTATTTTAGCAAATCTTTGATGTTTTGTTTGATTGTTTTTGGATCGTTTTCATAAGTGGCTAAAAGCTCTTGAATAAGCTTTAAAAAATCATCAAAATCATCAGGATTTTCTTTTTTAAATTTAAGTACTCTATCTAGGATGATAAAAGCAGCTTCGGTTTTGTCATTTTCTTTTTCATAAAGCTCTTTTAGTTCTAAAGCAAGCTTAGTGTAAGTATAAGCTTGCTTTGGCTTTGAGATGATATCAAAGATGTTTGATTTATAGCTAAAAAGCAATGAAAAAAGTTGAGGCAGTTTGTTTAGCATGGTTTATTGTTCAATATATCAGCAATCTCTACATTTTCTTTTTCCATTAATAGAAACATCTTTATTTGTAAAAGGAATTTGTACCCAAGAATGCTGTATATCGCCTAAGCGTTCTTTTCCACATTGAGAGCATTTTTCTATTATCTGACACCTTTCATTTTTTCTTACTTTTTCAAATTTGTGATATGTTCCAAATTCTCTGTGCTGACAATAAATACATTCTTCATAACCTCTGCAAGAGTACGGATCTGTTATAACTCTTTCTGCAAAGTTGTGATTGTATTTACTGATATATTCATTACAGTCAGGGCATGTTTTTGAAAGATAGCATTGAGGTTTTCCTTCTTCATTGCTGTAAGTTCCTCCGTGCCACCCAATTCTACATTTTGCACTAATTGCTATAGATTTTAAAGTATCTAAAAATCCCATTTTATTCCTTTTATATTTTTAAATTTTCATTGCTAAACATAAAATCATCAAATTCTTTTCGTGTTTTAAATAAATCATCAACACCAAATTTTTCTGCAAGGTTTATAATAGATTGATTTGCTTGTGTATAGTTACTGTTATTTAAGGCGGTTTGTAATTCTTGAAAACTCATATTGCTAGTATTTTTTAAATCACGCATATAATCATCTATGAAAATTTCCAAAGATTCTTGGTTTTCTATCATTTTAGGCATGATTTTATCAAAAACCATTTCAACTTCTTCTCTTCTTGCTTTAGCTAAATTCGCCTTAGCAAAAATTGCAACAAAGCTATTTATTGTTATTTCAACAGTTTTATAAAATAAAATCACAGCTAATGAACAAATGAGAATGGATATTCCTATGGATAAAATTTGAGCTAATTGACTTCCACCTAATGCTTGACAAATTTGTTCTTCTAAGGCAATTGCAAATATAGTCATGATAGCTGAAAACAAAGATTTTAATATCACTTTTATAAGTTCATCAAAACTTTTAATTTTACCAGTTATATAAGCATATATTGCATTCCATATAGATTTTAAACTACTTCTTAAATTTTTCCACAAAGCTTTTAAGTGCCCACCAATTCTTTTAAAATATTGCGAAGCAATTCCAACAATAACATCTATAATACCATAGCTAGCTCCTCTTATAAAAGCATCTTTCCCGCTTTCAATTACTCTTGATAACAAACGCTTAAATCTTACTTCAAAATCCTCATGTTCTTTTTTTATAAATTCGCTTTTAAGTTCAGCTATAACACCGCTTGCAAATGTACTAAGAACAACAACACCAGCATCACTAGCTCCAGTTTGAAAAACATTTATGGCAGCTTGTTTTGCTTGAATAATATATACTTCTTTTAAGGCCTTATCTTTGTCTGTATGGTTTGTAGGTTCGTTTTTCTTTAAATGATTAAAAATCTCTTTCTTTGTCTCAAGTTCTTTTTTTAAAGACTCTTTTTCTTCTTCGGATGCTTTTTCTATAGTGCTTTCTAATTTTTCTATCTCTTTTTGCGCCCTTTCGTAAGTTTCTTTATCAGTTTTAATATAGTCTAAATTTCCATTTTTAATCGCTTCAAAATATCTATTATATTCTTTTCCAAATATACTATCATTAACAGCTTTTAATTGTTCTGTTTTAGCTATTTCGCCTTTTTCGTTTAAAGTTACGGTATCTACTATAGTATGATTTGTTTTGGTTAAGTTGTCTAGATTGACATTGTTTGTCAAATTTTTAATTTCTTCATCGCTATAATTTGCCAAAATTGTCTCTTTTTTGTATAGATCAATATTTTCCTCTTTGAAGACTTTGCTTATTTCGGCAAGCTCATCTGTTGTGAAGCTTCTATTTTTATTTTTATTATATGCGTTGCTGATGTTTTCTTTACCAACTTCTAGTGTTTCATAAAATTGACCAAAACCATTTGGGTTGTTGCCATGTTGTTGCGTAGCTTTTTGCATATTTGTTGTAAGTTTTACACTTTCCATATAGGCTTCATATGAGTTGATATTAAATATATTGATGGGTAATCTTGCTAAACTTTGTGTCCCTAGTTCTTCTAGTAATTCATCAAACAATGATACAGTATTCATGATATCTTCCTTATTTTAAAAGCGGAAATTCCGCTTTTAAATAGTTTGTATTTCTTTATTTAAATTTTGTGCTATTTGGACAGCTTTTTTAAATTCTTTATTTACTATGCCATCTTCAGTTAGTACATTTACCTTACAAATACCACTAATTGCTTTCACTAAATTGACAATAAATTGAGTATATGCTTTTTCACCATTAGTAAATTTAGAATAATCATTTTCTCTTATAATCATTAATTTAAAAGTTTGTAATTCTTTAATTAAAATTCCATCTAAATTTTGTATAGCTATAAGAGATTCATTTACAATAGAACCGATTGCTGTTGTAGCAATTCTTGCAGTATCCATTTCACTTGCTGCTGCTTTTGCTTTATGTAGATTACTTTTTGCTTCGTCCAAAGCTTGCTCTCCAACTTTAGAATATAAAAATCCTCCAACTGCTAAAACAGGTGCAGCTACTATACCACCTAAAACAGCCATTCCACCAGCCATTCCAAATCCACCTGCAGCTAGGCTACCTCCTCCAAGCCATGCTAAAGTAGCATTAGTAGCTGCTGCACCACTTAGTGTAGAAATCAAAGTTCCAGTAGAAGCGCTTGCAAGTAATCCAACACTACCATAAGCTCCAAGACCAGCTAAAGCCCCAGCACCAAGAGATGCTATCCCACCTGCTGCTAATTTTGTAAAGTCAATTACACTTTCTTTGGTAAATTCTATAAATTCATTAATATTAAATTTTAAATCATCTTTAGAAAAATCACTACTTTCTACATTTTTAAGTTTAGAAAAAATATCAATAAACTCTTTGAAAGAATTTTGATGAATATGTAGCTTTGCATGCCCTAAATTTTCCAAAGCTTGTTCAGCATTTTTTCTAGCTACATCTAAATTTTCTTTTGCATAATTAAAAATAGCTTTAGCATCATTATCTAACTCTTCTGCTGCACACTTATCTTGATAACCATCGTATGCTTTTTTAGCACCAAATATACCCGTTGCTAAAGCTATTCCGCCTAAAATAAATGGAACTGCCATTTTAAATCTCCTTTGTTATTAAATTTATTTTGTATTTTTTATCTAGCTTCAATTTATCTTGCAATAAATTACATATTTTTATATTTTCGTTATAAAAATCCTTTTTACTCATAGTGTCTTTAAAATATTTATTGTAAAAATCTTCCACTCTGCATACTAAGGGTCTTTCGTTGTAAATTTTACAAGAGTTATCTTCTTGTAAATTAATGCAAACACCATTTATATTAAAGTGTTTCAACTCTTCAATGCCATTAATATTTTTACAGCATGCTCCACATGAAGTGCAAGGAAAATTATGTTTTAATATTATTTAACCCTCCTTATTATTTTTTATGTCAATTATATCAATACCCCCCCCCCGTATTGTCAAGGTTTTTTAGTATTGTTTACTTTTAATTATCCTTGTAAGTATCATTACACCAGCTAAAATTAGCACGTAAGAAACCACTACATTTATAAGTTCGTATTTTTCTATAAAAAATAAACTTGGTAAAATAACGCACCACACTACAAATATAAATAAAGCCCAAAAGGCTCCGCAGACAATAGCCCATATAGCAGTAGCTATCATGACTATAATGCCAATTACAACCGCCATTTACAACTCCTTTTAATGTGATTATTTGTTGCTATGATAGATAGTCTTTAGTGTATATTACTAAAATTGCTTTCCAAACACAGCTTCCATTTTCATAGCTATTTCTTCATCTTCTTTTGATTTGTTATTGTTTAGAGTATCCTGCTTTTCGTTGAATATTGAGTTAGGTTTGTAAAAATCACTTGCAGTGTATGTTTTTTTATTATCTTGCATGCTAAAACTTTTATTGTTGTTTTTGAAAACATCATTCTCTTTAGCTTTATCGTACCATTTTTTATGCCATATCCAGTTGCAGCTAAAGCTACTCCACCTAATATTAAAGGTAGCATTTTTTCTCCTTATTTGTGAAATATTGAATAAATTATATTTAACCCTTGTGACAGGTTGTGTCATATAAAAATTTAATTTTTCTAAAGCATAGTTATAGTAAAATGATAGCTTTCTTTTATGAAAAAATTGATCCAAAGGATACACATGCCAAAAATGAAAAGCGTTAAAAGTGCTGTTAAACGCTTCAAAGTAGGTAAAAATAAAATCAAAAGGGGCGCTGCTTATAGAAGCCATATTTTGACTAAAAAACCTGCTAAAAGAATGCGTGATCTTCGCACTTCTAAGTATGTTCACTTAACCAATGTTAAAGCGGTTGAGAAAATGTTAGGAATTTAAGCTCGCTTAAATTTAGTTTTTGACGAAAGTCATTCAAACTCCCCTTATTTTAAAGGGCAAGATTCGTTTAACGAACGCCAATTTGTGAAAGGATAAATATGGCAAGAGTAAAAACAGGTGTTGTAAGACGCCGCAGACATAAAAAAGTTTTAAAACTTGCGCGTGGTTTTTATAGTGGTCGCCGCAAACACTTTAGAAAAGCTAAAGAACAATTAGAAAGAAGTTTGGTTTATGCGTATCGTGATAGACGCCGCAAAAAACGTGATTTCCGTCGTCTTTGGATAGTACGTATCAATGCAGCTTGCAGACTAAATGATATTAGTTATTCAAGATTTATAAATGGTCTTAAAAAAGCAGGCATTGAGCTTGATAGAAAAATCTTAGCTGATTTAGCGATGAATGACGCAGCTGCTTTTGCTAAAATAGCAGATGCTGCTAAAAAAGCACTTTAATCTTACTGCAAGGCTTTTTATAAGCCTTGTTTTTCTCTTTACTCTCTTTTTAAATCCTTTTTTTGCAAAAGATATTTTACTTTTTAAAGTTTATGATGAAAAATCATTTAAAGATATAAATTTAAGCCATTATCTCATGAGCGAAAAACTCGATGGCGTAAGAGGACTTTGGAGTGGTAAGTCTATGCGAACAAGAGCAGGAAATGTTATAAAACTTCCTTCATTTTTCGCAAAAAATTTTCCTAAATTTGAGTTAGATGGAGAACTTTGGATAAAAAGAGCTTCTTTTGAAGAAATTTCATCTTTAATACGCCAAGAAAATCCTGATGAAAAGCTTTGGCAAAAAGTAAGTTATAATGTCTTTGATGTGCCAAATGCTTGCGAGGAATTTAAGCTTGATCCTTGTACTTTAGAAGCAAGATTAGAAGTTTTAAAAAAGTTTTTGGCTAAAAATCCAAATGATTTTATAAAAATCATCCCACAAATTCGCATTAAAGATAAAAATCATTTAAAGCAATTTTACCAAGATATCATTTCTAAAAAAGGCGAGGGCGTGATTATAAGATCAAACAACGCACCTTGTGAAAAGAAAAGATCAAACAATGCTTACAAACTAAAACCTTTTGATGATACAGAATGTGTTGTGAAAAAGCATTTTGAAGGTAAGGGAAAATTTGAAGGCAAAATGGGATCTTTGCTTTGTGAAGCAGTGATTGAGGGTAAAAAAGTAAGTTTTAAGATAGGTTCAGGTTTTAAAGAAAGCGATCGCTTAAACCCTCCACCAATTGGTGCTATCATCACTTTTAAATACAATGGCTTAAACAAAAATGGCAAGCCAAAATTTGCTAGTTTTTTAAGAGTACATGAAAATAGCATTTTAAAGTAAAAGTAAATTTCAACTTTTCTTTAAAAAAGCACTAAAACAAAGATAAAGCACAAAAGCTATACAAGCACTTGCTATGATACAAGCTCCACTTGCAAGATTGTAATAAAAACTTACAAAAAGCCCTATCACGCAAAAACTTATGCTCAAAAGCGTAGAGATGATCATCATTTGTCCAAGCTTTTTAGAAAAACTCTCAGCGATAAATGCAGGTATGCTAAGCAAAGCTATCACAAGTATAAGTCCTACTACTTTGATACTTATAACGATACAAAAAGCCATCATCGCGATTAAAAGATAGTGAAAAAGATTGGTTTTAACCCCTCTTAAGCTTGCAAATTCTTTATCAAAACTTAGAATTTCAAATTGGCGGTAAAAAAGCAATACTAAAATGATAAAAATCACATCAATCACTGCAAATAAAACTATATCTTGCGTAGGTACAGACAAAATACTACCAAATAAATACCCCATTAAATCACCATTATACCCAGGGGTTAAGTCTATGAGTATGATACCAACAGCCATTCCAAAAGCCCATATAACACCGACTATATTGTCACTTCTAAAAGGATATTTTTGCACTAAAAATGCTACAAGCAAGGCTAAAAAAAGAGTAAATAAACTCGTGCTAACAAGCACTGGCAAACCAAAATAAAATGCTATACCTATACCCCCAAAAGCCCCATGCGTAATGCCTCCTGCCATAGAGCTTAAGCGGTTGATCATGATCAAAGTCCCCATAATCCCACAAGCAATGCTAGTTAAAAATGCAGCCAAAAAAGCATTTTGTATAAAAGAGCTAGATAAAAGTTCAAGCATGGTTTTTTCCTCCGCAGCAACACTGCTCCAAGCTAAGCTCCACATCACAAAAATGCGTATGATTTTGGCTTAAATGCGCTAGTAAATGCGCCTTTTTTTCAGGGGTGTTTTCATGCAAGAATAATTCTTTATTTAAATACGCGATTTTATTTGCATAAGCTAAGCTTACATTTAAATCATGGCATATTACTATCACACCAACCCCATTTTCGTGTAATTTTTTCAAAAGCTCAAAAATCTGCACCGAGCCTTTGGTATCTATACTTGCAGTAGGCTCATCAAGGATCAAAAGCTTGCATTCACTTGCTAGAGCTCTTGCGATGTAAACTCTTTGTCTTTGACCTCCGCTTAGTTCGTTGATTTTTTTATCCCAAAAATTTTTCATACCTACTTTTTCTAAGGCTAGCAAGGCTTGCTCTTGATCTTTTTTGGTATAAAAACCAAAGAATTTTTTATCCACCCTTCCCATCATCACCACTTCTAGCACGCGCACTGGAAAGTTTGGATTAGCTAAAGTATTTTGTGGGACATAACCTATATCTTTTAAACTTAAGTTTTCAAAGTTTATGTTTTTATGGCTATTTAGTAAGCCTAGTATGAGTTTTAAAAGTGTAGATTTACCCCCGCCATTTGGCCCTACTATGGCTAAAAAGTCTTTGCTTTCATAGTTTAGGTTGATATTTTTTAAAACCTCATCTTGATTATATGAAAAGTTTAAATTTTTAATATTGATTTTTATCATTGTAAAACGCTTGCTATATTTTTTGCATCTTTTAAAAGCTCATTTTTATAATCATTTGGCAAATGATCAAGTTCTATGATTTTAAGATTATAATTACTCGCCATAGCTTTAATGGTATTGTTATTAGCACCTTTTGGCACGAAAATAGCTTTGATTTGCTCTTTTTGTATGAGTTTTGCAAGCTTGGCTAAGTCTTTTGGCTTAGGTTCTTTGCCTTCTATTTCAACAGGAATTTGACTTAGATGATATCTTTTGGCAAAATACCCCCAAGATGGATGATAGACTAAAAAGTGCTTGTTTTTTGCATTTTTAAATAAAGCTTGTATTTGTAAATTTAATGCATCCATTTCTTTTAAGAAATTTTCTAAATTTTGCTCATAAAATGCTTTATTTTGCGGGTATTGTTCTATAAGTGCTAAAGTGATATTTTTAGCATGAGTTTTTGCTAAAAGTGGATCAAGCCATGTGTGAGGGTCATCTCCATGATGATGGTGTCCTTCATGTGCATGCTCTTGCAAAGGTATAAAATCAATACCATTTTGAGTAGAGATGATTTTGGTATTTTTGAGATTATCTTTAAGTTTTAAAATCCAAATTTTTTCAAATTCTAAATTTGCTGTGAAGTAAATATCGCTTTTTTCAAGTTTTAAAATACCACTTGGTTTAAATTCGAAAGTATGCTCATTTGCATTAGGTGGTATGACTATATTAATATCTAAAGTATCTTTGGCAATTTGCTTTACAAAGTAAGCTTGTGGAGCTATACTAACACTTACCAAATCTTTGGCATATATACTTAAAAATGAAATCAAACACAAAAACAATACACGCATAATTTTCCTTTCTAAAAACAAAAAAATATTATACTATATTAGAAAAAATAAGGAGTGAAGATGAATTTATGGAATAAAAAAGCAAAAAGCTACGCAAGGTATAATCCTAGTTTAAACGAAATTCAAAAAGCTACTTTCTCAAGACTTGGATCTTTACAAGATAAAAGCGTGGTAGATATAGGCTGTGGGAGTGGTGTTTGGACTTTGCATTTAGCACAAAAAGCAAAAAGTGTTTTGGGCGTAGATAGCTCTAGTGCCATGCTTGAAATTTTACAAGAAGATGCAAAAACTCATGCCATATCAAATGTAAAAACCCTAAATTTAGACTTTGAAAACTTTTATAAAAACAATAATACAAAATTTGACTTAGTCTTTTTAAGTATGTCTCCTGCTTTGCAAAATGAAAAAGACTATCAAGCTTTTTTAAGCTTAGCTTCTAAAAAAGTGTATTTAGGCTGGGCAAGTAGGCGTAAAAGTAGCTTTTTAGATCCTATATTCGAGCGTTTTAACACGCATTTTAAAGGTTTTTACGAAGAGGATTTGCAAGGTTTTTTAAATGCGCAAAATATCCCTTATGAGAGTGAAATTTTTAATGAAACTAGAGTGGTAAAAAGAGATAAAGAAAGTGCGATAGAAAATGCTTTGTGGCATTTGAGTATGAATGGTGTTAATGCAAATAAACAAGAGTTAGAAAGTTTTGTAAAAGATGAGGTAGAAGAGATTATAGAAGCTAAGATAAAACTTCTGATTATTAATTAAATTTCAAGGCTAAATAACCTTGAAATTTAAAGTTTTTCCTGCCATAAATGGCACTACATCGCCGTATTTTTGTGCTACTTGCCATTCTTGTTTTTCTAAAGTGATGATTTTATCTTTTTCAAATTCAAGATTATGAATTTTACAAGCATTATCTGAAATAAATTTTTGTAAATTTGCTTCATTTGAGTGTTTTTTAAAAAGTTCAGCCAACACAGGTAAAATCACTGGCGCACTAAATACTCCAGCTGCGCACCCACAGCATTCTTTAGTGTGTAATGGATGAGGTGCGCTATCGCTTCCAAACATAGCCTTTTCATAACCGCTAAAAGCAAGCTCACATAAAGCATCTTTGTCTTCATAGCGTTTTGCAATAGGCTTGCAAAATAAATGTGGATCCATCTTGCCACCCACTACATCATCAAGCGTTATCATCAAATGGTGTAAAGTGATAGTTGCGTATAAATTTTCATAATCTTTTAACAAATCACACAAAACTTTAGTGGTAATATGCTCCATTACGATTTTTAATTTTGGAAAGTTTTTAGCTAATTTTTCATAGATTTTAGCAAAATTTGCTTCTCTATCCATTACAAAATCATTTGTTTCTCCATGCACTAGCAAAGGCAGTCCAAGCTCACTCATAGCATTTAATGTGGGTTTTAACTTTTCTATATCAAAGCTTGAAATTCCATTATCTGAGTTGGTAGTGATACCTGCAGGATAAAGTTTTATGGCAAAAAGCTCATCTTTGATTTTTTCTAAAAATTGCTCATCATAGTCTTTAAAAAATAAAGTCATTAAAGGCGTAAAATCTTCATTTTTGCATGCTTTTAAAATACGTTCTTTGTAAGCTTTTAATGCGTTTGTTTCAGTAAGTGGGGTGATTAAATTTGGCATGATAACCCCTGCTTTAAAGTCTTTTGCGCTAAATGGAGCTACAAGTTCAAGCATGCTTTCATCGCGTAAATGTAAATGCATATCCAAAGGGTTTTTAAGTGTCATTTTATCTCCTATTTGAGTTTATATAAGCCGTTTTTGAGTTTTTCAAGCAAAGCTTTTTCTTCTAAAAATTTAAAAGTAGAAATGATGGTTGGTTTGCTGATGTTTAGTTGTTTAGAAAGTTCTTCTATGTTTGCAAAGACAAAGCCATCTTCATTAGCATGAAGGGCTAAAAATTCTAAAATTTCAAAGCGTTTTTTACCAAATATTTTTTCACATAGTATTTTTACTTTATCATCCATTCTCTAACCAAATCAAAAAGAATAAAACTCCAAGTAATTATAGCTAAAACCACGCTAAAAAACACCCCAGCGCTCGCACAATCTTTTGCCTTTTTAGCTAAGATGTGAAATTCGCTCGTACAAAGATCCACACAAGCTTCTATGGCAGAATTTAGTGCTTCTACGATTAAAATTAGCACCAAAACAAATACAAGCACAAAATGCTCTAAAAAACTCACAGGCAAAAATAAGCTTGCAAAAATCAAAGGTAAAATAATGGCAAATTCTATCCTAAAAGCCATTTCATCTTGGAGTAAAAATTTAATTCCGCTAAAGGCATAGCTTGCATTTTTAAATAAAGAATATTTCGGCTTCATTAAGGATTTTCCTTTAAATTTTTGCTAAATATATCATAATTTGCCTCATATTCTTTGCTATTTACACCAAAATACCCCAGTAAGCTTGAAAAAAGATTGTCTTGAGAAAGTTTATAGTCTTTTTTGCTTTGTAAATCTTGGCTTAATTTATTATCTTTGCTCCAAAATATCATCGGTATATGTTTTTGATCTTTTGGTGCTATTAAATAAGGCATACCATGAAGATAAATTCCATTTTCACCTAAACTTTCTCCATGATCTGATAAATAAAGCAAAGAAGCTTCTTTGGTAGGATTTTGCTTAAGCATATCTATAAGGCTTTTTATAATAAAGTCTGTATAAAGTAAAGTATTATCATAGGTGTTGATGATTTGTTCGTGTGAGCAGGTATTTAGCTTGTTTGTATCACATGTTGGCATAAATTTTTTAAATGCATTTGGATAGCGTTTATAGTAAGTTGGCCCATGTGAGCCTTGCAAATGTACAACGATGATTTTATTTGAATTTGCATTTTCAAGTTCTTGCTTTACAAGTTCAAGTAAGCTCTCATCGTAGTCTTTTGCAATGAGTTTGTGTTTTATACGATCGCAATTTCCTTTACAACCCCCTGAATTATTACCAAACCAAATACTTTGTATTCCAACCTTTTGCAAGATATCTAAAACATTTTCTTCGTATAATCCATCTTCAAAATTTACTCTTTTGTGTCTTGAAAACATACAAGGCAAACTTCTTGCAGTAGCCGTTCCACATGAGCTTACATCGTTAAAATACACTAAATTTAGCTCATTTTTGGTATAAAAATTCGTATCATTTGTACTATATCCACCTAAAGAATAATTACTCGCTCTAGCAGTTTCACCTATGACTAAAATCATAAGCTTAGTTGTATTGATATCTTTTAAACTTGCATCATTTGAAATGATAGTTAGTTCTTTTTTACCTGCTAGCTTTTTCTTTGTAAATTCTATGCTTGAGTATATTGGATAAAATGGCAAATTATACATTCTAACGATATTGTGTGATCTTAAAAAAGGCAAAAGTGTTTTTGAACTAAGAGCTACTAAAGCAAAGCAAAACACCAAAGAAATTAAAAATAATACACTTTTTTTGAAAAAATATCTTTGATAATCAATCTTAGTAAAAATCACAAGCAAACTAGGAAAAATCACAAAGGTTAAAATATACAAAGCAAAGGAAAAATTAAAATAAGAAAAAAATTCCCTATTGTCTGTTTCAACGACATTTTGTATCATATGATCATCGATTAAAACCCCATAATTGCTAACAAAATAACTACAAATAGCACAAGTACTAAGTAAAAATATGCTTAAAATTTTGGTGATATAGGGAAAATATATCAAAGATAAAACGCCCAAAACCAAGAAAAAATAAATTCCAAAAAACACACTAAAAAGCATAGTGTTTTGATCTATCTTTTCATATACAAACTCAAACAACGGGAAATTAAACGCCATGATGAAAACCGCATTAAGAAGGGTAAATTTTGTCCATGAAAGTTTTAGGTGCATTTTTTTCCTTTGGAATAAAATAAAAACTTAGTCTATTTGAATAAAATTAATAAATC
Source organism: Campylobacter sp. CNRCH_2015_0338h (assembly GCF_025772785.1). Classification (NCBI taxonomy): domain Bacteria; kingdom Pseudomonadati; phylum Campylobacterota; class Epsilonproteobacteria; order Campylobacterales; family Campylobacteraceae; genus Campylobacter; species Campylobacter sp. CNRCH_2015_0338h. The sequence goes on along the minus strand of NZ_JAKMST010000005.1, from coordinate 69,622 downwards.
ACATATAAAATAGCAACAAAAGAAGATTGATAAAGGTATTTTATGAAATTATTATCATGGAATGTAAATGGCCTAAGGGCAATTTGTGATAAAAACGCACTGGATTGGATTGAAAAAGAAGAAATTGATTTTATAGGTTTTCAAGAAATTAAAGCACACGAGGATAAATTTCCAAAAAGAATTTATGAATATCCTTTTAAACATATGTATTCAAATAGTGCTAAAAGAGCAGGGTATTCTGGTGTAATGAGTTTGTGTAATTTTGATAGTGAAGTCAAAAAATGTGAATTTTTTGATGATGATGAGGGTAGGGTTTTAGAACATAGCTTTAAAAATGTAGTTTTGTTTAATATCTACTTTCCAAATGGTCAAAAAGATGAAGAGCGTTTAAACTTTAAAATGAAATTTTATAATGATTTTTTAGTGTATTTAGATAAGCTTTTAAAAGAAGGAAAAGAAATCATAATATGTGGAGATGTAAATACTGCTCATCGTGAGATAGACTTAACTCATCCAAAAGCTAATGAAAAAACTTCAGGCTTTTTGCCGATTGAGCGTGCTTGGATAGATGATTTATTAAAATTAGGCTTTATAGATACTTTTAGACATATAAATGGTGATATTAAAGAAAAGTATTCGTGGTGGAGCTATAGAATGAAAGCAAGAGAAAGAAATGTAGGCTGGAGGATTGATTATTTTTTCATTTCTAATGGCTTAAAAGATAAGCTCAAAAATGCCTTTATAAGAGATGATATTTTTGGTTCAGATCATGCTCCTGTAGGGATAGAAATAGATATTTAAGGCATTTTTTGATGTCTTAAATAATTATTAAGTAAAAATTGCTATAATTTTGTCTTCAAATTGCAAGTTGGCCCATTCGTCTAGCGGTTAGGACATCGCCCTTTCACGGCGGTAACACGAGTTCGAGTCTCGTATGGGTCACCACTCTATATTTTTCTCCACAGTATTATTTTTTTCATTTTTTATCAAAATTCATCTATTTATTTATAATTATTTATTATTTTGTAAATATATATTTATATTAAGTTAATTTTAAATTAATAATTATTAATATTCCAAATCTTTTGTTTAATTTCATTAAATTTATATTGACTTCACACTTGTTTTTTAAAATATACAAAAAGGAGGGACAAAATGTATAAAGTTAAAAACAAAAATGAGTTGATGAATTTGGTGCATAATGAAAGAATTTCTCTAAGAGATATTGATGTTTCTTTGATAGAAGATTTTTCATTCGTTTTTTATTGTTCTACTAGAAAAGATTTTTTGGGTATTGAGCGTTGGGATGTATCTAAGGCTAAAGATATGTCTTATATGTTTTATTGTTGTGAAAGTTTTAATGCAGACTTATCACGCTGGGATGTTTCAAATGTCGAAAATATGGCAAGTATGTTTTTTAACTGCAAAAATTTCAACAAAGACTTATCAAAGTGGAATACACAAAATTTAAAAGATATGTCTTATATGTTTTTTAATTGTGTTAAATTTAATCATTCTTTATTGCACTGGAAAACCTCTAATGTAATCAGAATGGCACATTGTTTTGAAAACTGCCATGCGTATGAGCATAATGTGGCAAGCTGGGATGTGCAAAATGTAATTACCATGGCCTATCTTTTCCATAATTGTAAAAATTTTCACCACGAGCTAGATGAGTGGAATATCCAAAGAGATTGTAATACTGATAAAATGTTTGGAAATCGTGGTATTGATAAACTTTATGCTGTAAAAGGTGTGGAGTTAAAATAATCAAATTCACACATTTTTTGTGTGAATTTTTCTTTTATTTCTTTAAGTTTTTCATCAAGTTTTTGTACTAAACTTATCTTTTAAAAGTACTATTTTATAGTGCTTAAAGATTATTTTTTAGGAAAATTTCCATGAGAATAAAATTTATTATAAAAAGAGATAAAAGCCAAGTTGCATTTGATATTTTTAAAATCAAAAATGCTATTTTTAAAGCCAATATAAATTCCACAGATGAAAAATTAAATAATGATTTTTTAGATAAACTTTGCGATGAGGTTGTAGCTTTACTGGATGAAAAACACATACAAGTAGAACAAATTCAAGATAAAGTTGAAGAAGTTTTAATCAAAAATGCCTTAGTCAATACTGCAAAATCTTATATTTTATACCGTCAAAAAAGAGCACAAATTCGCAATGGTAGCTATGATTTGCTAAGTTTGTATGATGATTTAACTTTTAAAGATTCTAAAGAAGCTGACTTAAAAAGAGAAAATGCAAATATTAATTCAGATAGCGCTATGGGTATGATGTTAAAATATGGCTCAGAAGGTGCAAAATACTATGTAGATGAGTGTATTTTGCCAAAACATATCGCAAATGCACACAAAAACGGCGATATACACATACACGATAAAGACTTTTATATGCTAACACAAACTTGCTGTCAAATAGACTTATTAAAGCTTTTTGAAAATGGCTTTAGCACAGGACATGGAAGCTTGCGTGAGCCAAATGATATCAGATCTTACGCTTCTTTAGCTTGCATTGCCTTGCAGGCTAATCAAAATGAAATGCATGGAGGCCAGTCTATACCCAATTTTGATTTTGCTATGGCAAAAGGTGTGGCAAAGACTTTTCAAAAAGAGTATAAAAAAGCCCTAATTGCTTTTTTTGAAATAAGATTAGAACAAAATTTAGATGAGCAATGCTTTAAAAATGCTAATTTTCAAGCTTCAAGCGAAAAAGAATGCTTCAAAGAGCTTTTAAGGCTTGATTTAAATAGTGATGAGAATTTTTTAAAACAAGCAAATGCTTATGCTTATAAAAGAGCATTAAAGCAAACCCAAGATGCGACTTTTCAAGCTATGGAAGCTTTAGTGCATAATCTTAATACTATGAACTCAAGAGCAGGAGCCCAAGTGCCTTTTAGCACGCTAAATTATGGCACCGATACATCTTTTGAAGGGCAAATGGTAATAGAAAATTTACTCAAAGCCACGATGAAAGGATTAGGAAATGGCGAAACGCCAATTTTCCCTGTGCAAATTTTTAAAGTAAAAGAAGGTATTAACTATAATGAAAAAGACCCAAACTACAAGCTTTTTAAGCTTGCCATAGAATGTGCTTCTAAAAGACTTTTTCCAAATTTTAGCTTTTTAGATGCAAGTTTTAACGCAAAATACTATAAAAAGGGTGATTACAACAGCGAAGTAGCTTATATGGGTTGTAGAACTAGGGTTATGGCAAATGTTTATGATGAGAGTAAAGAAATCACAAGTGGCAGAGGAAATTTAAGCTTTACCAGTATAAATCTTGTGCGTTTAGCTATAGAAGCTAAAGGAAATTTAGAGCTTTTTTACTCACTTTTAAAAGAAAAATTAGAGCTTGTGTATGAGCAATTACTTCATAGATATAAAATTCAAAGTCTAAAAAAGGTTAAAAATTTCCCATTTTTAATGGGCGAGGGAATTTGGATAGATTCAGATACTTTAAAAGAAAATGATAGCGTAGAAAAAGTTATCGCACATGGAACTTTGGCTATAGGTTATATAGGACTTTGTGAGAGTTTAATAGCTTTGATAGGTTCTCATCATGGACAAAGCCAAGAAGCAAGGGAGCTTGGCTTACAAATAGTGCGTTCTATGCGTGAATTTGTCGATGAAAAAGCACTCAAAGATAAGCTTAATTTTTCACTCATAGCTACTCCAGCTGAGGGTTTAAGTGGAAGATTTTTAAAACTAGATCAAAAAAAATACGGCATTTTAAAAGGCATAACCGATAAAGATTTTTATACCAATTCTTTTCATATTCCTGTAGATTTTCCTATTAGCATATATGAAAAAATTCAAATAGAAGCTCCATATCATGAGCTAAATAATGGCGGGCATATTACTTATGTAGAATTAAACGGCGATGTGAGTAAGAATTTAGAAAGTTTTGAACGCATTATAAAATGTATGAAAGAAAGCAATATAGGCTATGGCTCGATTAATTTCCCGCTAGATAGGGATCCAGTGTGTGGTTACAGTGGTGTGATAGATGAGTTTTGTCCAAAGTGCCATAGAAAAGAAGATGATATTAAATTCGAACGCATAAGAAGAATCACAGGCTATTTAGTAGGAACGCTTGATCGTTTTAATGACGCTAAAAAAGCTGAAGTTCATGCAAGAATTAAACACGATTTTTCTTAGATTAGCTGGTGTTATAAAAGAATCCATAGTCGATGGCTATGGTTTGCGTTATGTGATTTTTACTCAAGGTTGCCCTCATCATTGCAAAGGCTGTCATAACCCACAAACGCACGATTTTAACAAAGGATATTTGCAAGATTTAGCAAGTTTGTATAATGAGATTTGTAAAAATCCTTTGCTTCAAGGTGTTACTTTTAGTGGTGGAGAGCCTTTTATGCAAGCAAAAAAAATAAGTATTCTAGCAAAACACATTAAGGCTTTAGGACTTGATCTTACCATATATACAGGCTTTACTTATGAAGAGCTATTAGAAGAAAAATCAAAAAAAGAATTACTTATCTTAGCTGATGTTTTGATAGATGGGAAGTTTATTTTAGAGCAAAAAGACTTATCTTTAAAATTTAAAGGTAGTAAAAATCAACGCATTATCGATGTAGCAAAAAGCTTAGAGCAAGGCAAAGTAATACTTTTTGAAAAATAAAGACTCATTTAGTCTTTTTTAATTTAACTATGTTAGAATGTTATAAAATTTAAAAAAGGAGAACAATATGTTTGAATTAAGAAAACTACCTTATGAAGCAGACGCTTTTGGAGACTTTTTAAGTGCAGAAACTTTTGCATTTCATCATGGCAAACACCACCAAACTTATGTAAATAACCTAAACAATCTTATCAAAGATACTGAATTTGCAGGAAAAGATTTAGTTTATATCATACAAAATTCAAATGGTGGAGTTTTTAACAACGCTGCTCAAGTGTATAATCATGACTTTTATTTTGATTGCATTAAGCCAAAAACATGCTGTGGCTGTGGCTGTTCTTTGAGTGCTGAGTTTAAAGCAGCAGTTGAAAAAGACTTTGGCTCTATGGAAAATTTAAAAGAAGAATTTATCAAAGGAGCTACAGGGGTATTTGGTTCTGGTTGGTTTTGGTTAGTTTATAACACTCAAAATCAAAAATTAGAACTAGTAGCTACAAGCAATGCTGCTACACCTATCACTGAAGGTAAAGTTCCGCTTTTAGTAGTTGATGTATGGGAGCATGCTTACTATGTAGATCACCGCAATGTGCGCCCTGCGTATTTAGAAAAATTCTACGCGCACATTAACTGGGAATTTGTAGCAAAAGCTTATGAATGGGCTATTAAAGAAGGCATGAACTCAGTAAGCTTCTATGCAAACGAACTTCACCCTGTAAAATAATCAAGTTTTTTTAAGAAAAACCCCGTAAAATAGACTAAATACAAAAATTAGGAGGTTTTATGGAGGTTTTTCTTTCTGTCGTGGCTACTTTATTTTGTGTATTTTTAGTAGCCTATTTTATTCTTAAAAAATACAATCCTATCTTTACTTTTTTTCTCTCAGGTATTATTATCTTAATCATCATTTCTTTAGCAACTGGTGAGTCTGTGCTAAAACAAAGCTTAGGAAATCCTGTTTTTGATGTCTTTGGCTTTGTAACTCAAACTTTTAAAACTAATTTAGCTGGTGTGGGGCTTATTATAATGTCTGTTGCAGGTTTTGCAGCTTATATGAAGCACATTAATGCTTCGGCAAAGTTAGCTTTTGTAGCAAATAAACCACTAGGCAAGATTAAAAATAAATACCTAGTTTTAAGTGGAACTTTTGTAGTGGGTATGGCTTTAAAAATAGTTATTTCAAGTTACACAGGATTGTTACTTTTATTGCTTGCTTCGATTTATCCTGTTTTAATCGCCATAGGAATTCGTCCTATCACTGCTGTATCGGTTTTGTCATTAATTGCACTTGATTATGGTCCTAAAGATGGAAATTCTATAAATTTAGCAGACATGGTAGGCATTGAAAATGTTGTTGCTATGTTTTTTGAATACCAAATTTATCCTGTTATAGCTTATGTTGTTGTGATAGCTTTGCTTATTCCGTTTTATTATAGTTATATGGATAAAAAAGACTTAGCAAAAGGCGTTGTGGATAATATCGAACATATGGAAATAAAAAACCCAAATTGTCCTTTATTTTATATTTTCTTGCCTTGGCTTCCTATAGTGTTTTTATTTGGTGCTTATTTTGCAAATTTATATGGATATAAAGTGAAGCTAGATGTGGTGAGTGCCAATTTTTTAAGTATAAGTTTGGTTTTTATTTTAGAGTATGTTAGACATAAAGATGCAAAAAAACTTGCAGATGATTTGATGGTGATACTAAAAGCTATGGCAGAAATTTTTGTAAGTGTTGTTTGTATTATCATTGCAGCTTCTATTTTTGCAGAAGGTATTAAAGCGTTAAAAGGTATAGAACATTTAGCCTTAGCAGTTTCTTCTATGGGAGCTTCTGCTGTGTTGCTTACTATTATAGTTTTAAGCTTTATTGTGTATTTTGCAAGTGTGATTATGGGTAGTGGGATTGCTGCTTTTAATGCTTTTGGAAGACTTGCTCCAGATATTGCTCAAAAACTAGGGATTAATCCTATCTCACTAGCTTTGCCACTTGAGATTGCTTCTTGTTTGGGGCGTGCTGCCTCGCCAATATCGGGTGGAATTTTAGCCTTAGCAGGCTTTGCAAAATTAGATCCTATAGCCATTGTTAAAAGATCTACTCCTATGTTGCTTATAGGAATGGCTTTAAATATCCTAATAGCTTGGTATTTTGCATAAATTTAGAGTGATAGCTTTTAAGCTATCACTCTAAAACAACCCTTTCATTTAATACAACTTCGCCTATTACATAAGCGTCCGAGCTTTCTAAAACTTTTCCTACATTAGATGGATCTACCACCATAACTAAACCCACACCCATATTAAAGCTTCTATACATTTCAGCCTCTTCTACACTTTGGCCTATTTGGTAAAAAATTTCAGGAGTTTTTAGATGATGTTTTTTGATGATTGCGCCTATTCCTCTTGGGAAAACTCTAGGTAAATTTTCCACCAATCCACCACCTGTTATATGAGCTAGTGCATTGATGAATGGTTTTAATTTTAAAAAGTCTTTTACGTAAATTCTTGTAGGTTCAAGTAAAATATCGATTAAATTTTTACCCTCTATTTTATCATCAAACTTAAGCTTTTGTGCTTCAAATAATACTTTTCTAGCTAAAGAATATCCATTAGAATGAAGCCCGCTACTAGGTAGAGCTAGTAAAATATCTCCATTTTTTACAAAATTTCTTCTATCGATTTCATCTTTTTCGGCCATACCCACTGAAAAACCTGCTAAGTCAAAATCATTGCTATGATACATTCCAGGCATTTCGGCAGTTTCTCCGCCTATTAAGGCACAATTTGCTTTTTTACAACCATTAGTAATCCCTGCTACGACTTTTTTAGCTACTTCTACATCTAATTTTGCAGTTGCATAATAGTCTAAAAAAAACAAAGGCGTAGCAAAATTACAAATTAAATCATTCACGCACATTGCTACTAAGTCCTCACCTATAGTGTCAAATTTTTGACTATCAATAGCAAGGCGCAACTTCGTGCCCACTCCATCAGTTGCTGCTAGCATAACAGGATTTTTAAAACCACTTGGCATAGCAAAAGCACCCGAAAAAGAGCCTATGCCACCTAAAACATTTTCATTAAAAGTTTCTTTTACTAAAGGCTTGATTGCTTCTACAAAAGCATTGCCATTGTCTATACTTACGCCCGCATCTTCATAGCTTATATTCATTTATCTTCCTTTAAGAATTTAAAAGGTATTTTAACTAAAAATGTTTTAAGGCTAAATTATGCAAAATGCTTATTTTGTAACTTCAAGTATAGCGGGTGGAAAGTCAAGCTTTATAAAAATAGTTCAAAATTTGGGTTTTGATACTTTAAGCGCAGATGTGATAGCTCATGAGCTTTTAAATGAAAATGCAAATTCCATAGCTAAGCTTTTTGATAACGATGATTTAATCATAGCAGGAAAAATAGATAGAAAAAAACTTGGAACTATTGTATTTAACGACTTAAATGCTAAAAAAAAGCTAGAAGATTTTTTACATCCTAAAATCAAAGAAGTTATTTTACAAAAAGCTCAAATTTTAGATAAAAAAAACAAGGCTTTTTTTATAGAACTGCCTTTATTTTTTGAAAATAATCACTATCAAAATTTAGGAAAAAGTATATTAATTTATGCTCCAAAAGAACTTTTGCTTCAAAGATTAATGCAAAGAGATAATTTAGATAAAAACGAAGCCTTAAAAAGAATTAATTTACAACTTGATATAGAAGAAAAACTAAAAAAAGCAGATTTTGTGATAAAAAATACCTCAGGTTATGAAAATTTTGAGAAAAATGTGCTAAATTTTTTAAAACACACTTTAAAGGTTGAAAAATGAAATTTTACAAGTACTGTGCTAGCGGGAATGATTTTGTGGTGTTTGCAGATAGTGAAAAAAAAGATCGTAGCGAATTGGCTAAAATTCTTTGTAATCGTTATGAAGGCATAGGTGCTGATGGGCTTATAGTAGTTGTGCCTCATGATAGATATGATTTTGAATGGGAATTTTATAATTGTGATGGGAGTAAGGCAAGTATGTGCGGTAATGGCTCACGCGCAGCAGCTCATTTTGCTCATCATTATTTAAAAAAGTCTCAATATTTAAATTTCTTAACCGGCGCAGGACTTATAAAATCTTTTGTTGATGATGATATAGTTGAAATCAAACTTAGCGGGGTAAAGGATATTAAAGAAGCTTTTGAGTATAAAGGTAGAATTTGGCAAGGCTGTAATACTGGTGTTCCGCATATAGTAACCTTTGTTGATGATTTAAACGAATTTGATGTAAATTTATGCAAAGAAGTGCGTAAAAGATACAATGCAAATGTTAACTTTGCCAAAGTAGAAGATGATGAATTTATAAGAGTTAGAACTTATGAACGTGGAGTAGAAGATGAGACTTTAGCTTGTGGTACGGGTATGGGGGCTTGTTTTTATCTAGCGTATTTAAATCAAGAGGTAAAAGATGATATTTTGGTAAAGCCAAAAAGTAATGAAAGTTTGTATTTTAGATTAGAAGAGGATCAAATATTTTTTAGAGGAAAGGTAAAGTGCTGTTTTGAAGCTGATTATAATTTTACTTAGTAGTGTTTTATTTTTAAAAGCTGAATTTATAGCAGGTTTTGATGAGCAATATTATGCTTTAAGTATAAAAGAAAAGCGTGAGGTTTTTATCAAAAAAATTAATGCTTTATTGGATGTTTCTTTTAAAGAGATAGAAAAGGAAAAAGAATTTATAGAATTTTTCTTTAAAGAAGCTATAAAGAATAATTTTAGAAAGCTAAATACTAATGCTGTGCAAAAACTATGGTCTTTGAAGGAAAAATACCGTGTTAAAAATTTATACGATCACAAAGAATATCAAATGCGTATCCAAAAGGTGCCAAAGTCTTTAGCCATAGCTCAAGCTATTATTGAAAGTGCAACTGGTACAAGTCGTTTTGCTAAAGAGGCAAATAATTTATTTGGAGAATGGACTTGGGGTGAAAAAGGTTTAGTGCCAAAGGAAAGAGGCGAGGGTAAAACTCACAAAATTCGTATATTTGATAGCTTGCAAGAAAGTGTGGATTCGTACTTGCTTAATTTAAATCGCCACGATGCTTATAAGGAATTTAGAGCTTGGCGGTGGGATGCTATAAATCAAAATGAAAAACTTGATGGTAAAGAAGCGGCAAGCCACTTAGAAAAATATTCAGAGATTAAAAGTAATTACACTAAGCTTATTTTATCTATCATCGAGCAATATAAGCTTGATGAGTTAGATTAATTACCCAAAGCCCACTCATCAAAAGGTAAAATCATCACGCGCACCCCTTCAACGAAAAACTCATCTCTTTGTGAAAGCGTGATGATATAAATAGTCGAAAGTGCAAGTTGATTTTTACTAAGGATTTTTTTGACTTTTAAGCTAAGTAAATCTTTATCTTTAAAGGGTGAGCATAAAAATGCATTTTTAAGACTTGGTAAGTAAAAATCAAAATGCTTAGTATAAAAAATTTCTTGTTTAAATTTAAACAACTCACTTAAAATTAAATTTTCAAACAAAGCGCTAAAGTCTTTTTGTATGCTTAGAGAATTTTTTAGTGAAAAGTCCCAAAAATATACTTTTTTTAAATTCTTTTCAAGATTTTTTACAAAATACAAAGTGTAGTTTGATTCTAGTTTTTCTATGCTTTTATATAAGGTATCTTTGGAAATTTTTATACTGTTTTTTAGAGTTTTTAATAACTCATTAACGCTAAATTCACTCCCAAGTTCTAAGGCAATTTGTTTGAGTATAGTAAGCTCTAATGGGGTATAAAAGCTTTTTAAGTATGATGAGTTTGTGTTAAAGTTGTGATTTAAAATCACATTGCGTCCTGTGTGTAAAAAATAACTTACCATGGTTTTGGTATCAGCATATTTTTTGTTTAGGCTTAAAAATTCTTCAAAGTCTAAATAATCTAAATGAAGTTCTTCAAACTGATCTAAGCAAAAATTACTATCACAAACGCTTATTATGATTTGTAAATTAAGGTGTTTTAAACTAGCAAAGTCAAAATCATGAGTAAAGTTACAAAGTGCTAAAAATTTAATCTGTGGATTATAAGTTAAAAACGAATTTAAATTTATTAAAGCACTTGCTTGAAATTTTAAATCATCACAATCAATAAAGAGTATATTTTCTGCTTTATATAAAGACAAAAAATTTAAAATCAAATTTTTCTTACCACTTGCAAAACCACCTTTTATGATGATGTTTTTATGGGTTTGGATTTGAATTTTTCTTTCATCAAATTTTTGAAATTTTGGGTAATTATCGTAAAAAAATTGTAGTGATTTCATAGATTTCTTTATACTAAATGGTGGAGCATAGCGGGTTCGAACCGCTGACCCCAACGCTGCCAGCGTTGTGCTCTCCCAGCTGAGCTAATGCCCCTTTAGATTTTGAAATCATACTATATTTTTTCTTAGATTTTCTTAATGCATAAAAAATCTGATAAATTTTATAAAATTTAATTTTTATCCTTTTTAAAAGGAAAATAATTAAAAAAAATGTATAAATTTCTTGACATAGCAAAGTATGTTTTTATATAATCTCAACATCATTTTATATGGTGGTTAGATTCTTATGGGTCTAACGAGTTCTTTACAAAGGAAAAAATATGGAAAGAATCAGGCTTAAGCTAAAAGCTTATGACCACAGAGTTCTAGATCGCACAGTTGCAGCAATTGTAGAAGCTGTTAAAAGAACGGGTGCTGACATCAGAGGTCCAGTGCCAATGCCTACAAAAATCAAAAGATATACAGTTTTGAAATCTCCACACATCAATAAAGATTCACGCGAACAATTTGAGATGAGAATTCATGCTCGTATGCTTGATATTGTAGCAGCTACTCCAGATACAGTAGATTCACTCACTAAGCTTGACTTGGCTCCAGAGGTCAATGTTGAAGTAAGAGCTATGGGTAAATAAGGATAGAATATGGAATACATTGTAGAAAAAATTGGTATGAGTAGAACAATCAGCACACCAAGCATTCCTGTAACCTTACTTAAACTTGTTCAAACTAAAGTATGTGAAGTAGAAAATGGAAAAGCTTTGGTTGCTTATGTAAAAGGCAAAGCAAATAATAAATGCATTGCAGGTCAGCAAAAAAAATACAATCTTTCAGCTGAATATAATAGATTTGCTTCTTTAGAAGTAGCAAACACAGAAGCAGGCGATATTGATCTTAATCCTTTAAAAGAAGCTTCTATTTTAAAAGTAAGCTTTAATTCTAAAGGTAGAGGTTATAGTGGGGTTGTTAAAAGACACGGATTTGCCGGAGGTCCTGCAAGTCACGGTTCAAGATTCCACAGACGTCACGGATCAATCGGTAACCGCGAATGGCCAGGTCGTGTTCAACCAGGTATGAAAATGGCAGGTCATTATGGTAATGTAAAAGTTACTGTTAAAAATGAAGTAGTTTCATTTGATGAAGAAAATGGCATCTTAGTAGTAAAAGGTGCGGTACCAGGATTTAATGGTGCTATGGGTAAAATAAGGATTGCAAAATGAGTAAAGTAACTGTTTTAAATGATAAATTTGAAAAAGCTAGTGAACTCGATCTTCCAGCAAAATATGCAGAAGTTAATCCTCACAACCTTTATTTATATGTAAAATCTTATCTTGCTAGCCTTAGAGCAAACACAGCTCATACTAAAGGTAGAAGCGATGTAAGCGGTGGTGGTAAAAAACCATGGAGACAAAAAGGTCGTGGTGGTGCAAGAGCAGGTTCAACAAGAACGAATGTTTGGGTTGGTGGTGCTGTGGCATTTGGTCCTACAAACAATCGTAACTATTTCCAAAAAGTTAATAAAAAACAAAAACGCTTAGCGCTTGAAAGAGCATTGGCTGATAAAGCACAAAACAATGCATTATTCTCAGTAGATAGTTTAAGCATTGAAAGCGGTAAAACAAAAGATGCAAATGCAGTTATTAAAAAGCTTGGTTTAAAAGATGCTTTAATTGTAAAAGATTTACTAGATGAAAAAACACTTCTTGCTTTTAGAAACTTAGCAAATTGCTATGTAGTTGATATTAGCGAAGTAAATGCTTATTTAGTATCTGTATTTAATGCTGTTATCATTGAAAAAGCAGCGCTTGAATCTATCGTAAAAGAGGGTTAAAATGGCAGATATTACTGATATAAAAACAATACTTTACACTGAAAAAAGCTTAAACCTTCAAGAGCAAGGTGTTGTAGTTATTCAAACTTCTCCAAAAATGACTAAAAATGGTCTAAAAGAAGTTTTAAGAGAATATTTTGGTGTAACTCCAGTAAGAATTAATTCTTTAAAAATGGATGGAAAAGTAAAGCGTTTTAGAGGTCGTGAAGGTCAAAGAAATAGCTTTAAAAAATTCTATGTTAAGCTACCAGAAGGTGTGAGCTTAGAAAGTTCGGAGGCATAAGATGGCAATTAAAACTTATAAACCATATACTCCAAGTAGAAGATATATCACAGGTGTAAGCTCTGATGATATCACAGCAAAAGCTAGTGTACGTTCATTACTTGTAAAACTTCCAGCTCATGCAGGTCGTAACAATAATGGTAGAATCACAAGCCGTCATAAAGAAGCAGGTGCTAAAAAACTTTACAGAATTATAGATTTTAAAAGAAGAAAATTTGGTATTGAAGGTAAAGTTGAAGCAATCGAGTATGATCCATACAGAAATTGTCGTATTGCATTAATCTCTTATAGAGATGGTGAAAAAAGATACATCTTACAACCAAAAGGTTTAAGCGTTGGTGATGTTATTTGTGCTGCTGAAAGTGGACTTGACATTAAACCAGGTAATGCAATGAAATTAAGAAATATTCCAGTGGGTACTATCGTACACAATATCGAGTTAAAACCAGGCAAAGGCGGTCAAATGATCCGTTCAGCGGGTGCTTATGCTCAATTAATGGGTAAAGAAGAAAAATACGTTATCTTAAGACTTGCAAGCGGTGAAATGAGACAAGTTTTAGCTGAATGTATGGCAAGTATCGGTGAAGTTGGTAATGAAGAATGGTCAAACGTGACTATCGGTAAAGCTGGTAGAAATCGCCATAGAGGTATTCGTCCTCAAACAAGAGGTTCTGCGATGAATCCAGTTGATCACCCGCACGGTGGGGGTGAAGGTAAGAAAAATTCAGGCCGTCATCCAGTTACTCCATGGGGTAAACCAACTAAAGGTGCTAAAACTCGCCGTAAAAAAGCTAGCGATAAGCTAATAATTTCAAGAAGAAAAGGAAAATAAGATGGCTAGGTCACTAAAAAAAGGTCCTTTTGTTGATGACCATGTAATGAAAAAAGTCATCGCTGCTAAAAAAGCTAACGATGGTAAGCCAATTAAAACTTGGTCAAGACGCAGCACTATTATACCTGATATGATAGGTTTAACTTTTAATGTTCATAATGGAAAAAGCTTTATCCCAGTATATGTTACTGAAAATCATATCGGTTACAAATTAGGTGAATTTGCACCTACTAGAACATTCAAGGGTCACAAAGGCTCTGTTCAGAAAAAAATAGGTAAGTAAGGGAGATTTATGAGTAGAGCGTTAATTAAATTCATAAGATTATCTCCAACTAAAGCGAGATTGATTGCTAGAGAAGTTCAAGGTATGAATGCAGAGCTTGCATTAGCTAGTTTGAAATTTATGCCAAATAAAGGTGCTAAATTTATAGCAAATGCTATTTCAAGTGCTGTAGCAAATGGCGGATTTGAAGCAAATGAAGTTGTTGTTTCAAGTTGTCGTGTTGATGCTGGTGCGGTTTTAAAAAGATTTAGACCAAGAGCTAGAGGAAGTGCTAGTCGTATTAGAAAGCCAACTTCACACATTTTGGTAGAAGTTAGTAAAGTAGAAGCAAGTGCTGAAAAAACTACAAAAGCTAAAAAAGCATCAGTGAAAAAGGAAAGCTAATATGGGACAAAAAGTAAATCCGATTGGTTTAAGACTAGGAATTAATAGAAATTGGGAATCAAGATGGTTTCCTACAAAAGCTAATTTAGCAGAAAATATTGGTGAAGATTATAAAATCAGAACTTTCTTAAAAAGAAAACTTTATTATGCAGGAATTAGCCAAATTCTTGTAGAAAGAACAGCGAAAAAATTAAGAGTAACTGTTGTAGCTGCAAGACCAGGGATTATTATTGGTAAAAAAGGTAGTGATGTTGATATTTTAAGAAAAGAACTTCAAGATTTAATCAAAAAAGAAGTTAATATCAATATCAAAGAAGAAAGAAAAGCAGGTGCTTCAGCTCAGCTTGCAGCTGAAAGTGTTGCTACTCAACTTGAAAAAAGAATTGCTTTTAGAAGAGCAATGAAAAAAGTAATTCAAGGAGCGCAAAAAGCAGGTGCTAAAGGGATTAAAGTTTCAGTTTCAGGCCGTTTAGGTGGTGCTGAAATGGCAAGAACTGAATGGTACTTAGAAGGTCGTGTTCCACTTCACACTTTAAGAGCAAAAATCGATTATGGTTTTGCAGAAGCACATACTACTTATGGAAACATAGGTATTAAAGTATGGATCTTCAAAGGTGAAGTTTTACAAAAGGGTGTTCAACCTGAAAAAACCGAAGAAAACGCTCCAGCTAAAAAAACTAGAAGAGCAAGAAGAGGTAAATAATCATGTTAATGCCAAAAAGAACAAAATATCGTAAAATGATGAAAGGGCGTAACAGAGGTTATGCCAACAGAGGGACTGAATTTACTTTTGGTGATTTTGCCCTAAAAGCAACTGAAGCTGGCCGTATTAATTCACGTCAAATCGAAGCAGCTCGTATTGCTTTAACTCGTTTTGTAAAAAGACAAGGTAAAACTTGGATTAGAGTTTTCCCAGATAAACCTCTAACTAAAAAACCTTTAGAAACTCGTATGGGTAAAGGTAAAGGTGCAGTTGAGGAATGGGTAATGAACATTAAACCAGGTCGTATCATTTATGAAATGGCAGGGGTTAATGAAGAAATGGCAAGACAAGCTTTAACTTTAGCGATGCACAAGTTGCCATTTAAAACTAAGTTTGTTACAAGAGAGAGCCAAAATGAAATATACTGAGATTAAAGATAAAACAGCAGGTGAGCTTGCAACAATGCTAAAAGAAAAAAAGGTGCTTTTATTTACTTTAAGACAAAAGCTAAAAACAATGCAGCTAACTAATCCTAAAGAGATTAGCGAAGTTAAAAAAGACATCGCTAGAATCAATACTGCAATTAGCGCTTTAAAATAAGGATAGAAAATGGCATTTAAAAGAGAAATTCAAGGCGTTGTTGTTCAAATTGCTGGAGATAAAACAGCAACAATTTTGGTTGAAAGAAAAGTGGTTCACCCAAAATACAGAAAAATCGTAAAACGCTTTAAAAAATATTTAATTCATGATGAAAGAAATGAACTTAAAGTGGGAAATACTGTAGTTGCTATTGAATGTAGACCACTTTCTAAGAGAAAATCATTTCGCTTAAAAACTATAGTATCAGCAGGAGTTGAGTAATGATTCAAAGTTTTACTAGGCTTGCAGTTGCTGATAATAGCGGTGCAAAAGAATTAATGTGTATTAAGGTTTTAGGTGGTAGTAAAAGAAGATACGCTACCGTTGGTGATGTAATCGTTGCATCTGTAAAAAAAGCTCTACCAAATGGTAAAGTTAAAAAAGGTCAAGTTGTAAAAGCAGTTATCGTTAGAACTAAAAAAGAAATTCATAGAGACAATGGTTCTTTAATTCGTTTTGATGAAAATGCAGCAGTTATTCTTGATGCTAAAAGAGAGCCTATCGGAACACGTATTTTTGGACCAGTAGGTCGTGAAGTAAGATATGGTGGCTTTATGAAAATTGTTTCACTAGCACCGGAGGTGTTGTAATGAAATTAAAAATTAAAAAGAATGATATGGTAAAAGTTATCGCAGGCGATGACAAAGGCAAAACAGGTAAAGTTTTAGCAGTATTTCCTAAAACAAATAAAGTAATTGTTGAGGGTTGCAAAATCGCTAAAAAAGCTGTTAAGCCAAGTGATAAAAATCCAAACGGCGGTTTTATCAATAAAGAAATGCCAATGGATATTTCAAATGTAGCAAAGGCAGGAGAATAAGATGATGAGATTAAAAGAAAAATATACTCAAAATATCAAACCTGCTTTAGTAAAAGAATTTGATATCAAAAATCCTATGCTTATTCCTTTTATTGAAAAAGTTGTAATCAGCGTAGGTGCTGGGGAATTAGCAAAAGATCAAAAAGTATTACAAAATGTTGCAGATACTATTTCATTGATTGCTGGACAAAAAGCAGTTATCACAAAAGCTAAAAAATCAGTTGCTGGTTTTAAAGTGAGAGAAGGCTTCCCAGTAGGTGTAATGGTAACATTAAGAAAAGACAATATGTATGCTTTCTTAGATAAGCTTATTACTATAGCTCTTCCTCGTGTTAAAGACTTTAGAGGTCTTCCAAGAGATGGTTTTGATGGAAGAGGAAACTATAACTTTGGTTTAGATGAGCAGTTAATGTTCCCAGAAGTTGAATATGATAAAATCTTAAGAACTCATGGTATGAACATTTCTATCGTTACAACAGCAAAATCAGATAAAGAGGCACAAAAATTATTAGAATTATTTGGCGTGCCATTTGCAAAAGGAAAGTAATATGGCTAAAAAATCAATGATTGCAAAAGCTGCCCGCAAACCTAAATTTAGCGTTAGAGGGTATACTAGATGCCAAATTTGTGGAAGACCACATTCAGTTTATAGAGATTTTGGAATTTGTAGAGTTTGCTTAAGAAAAATGGCAAATGAAGGTTTAATTCCTGGTCTTAAAAAAGCAAGTTGGTAAGAGGAAAGAACCATGATAAATGATTTAATTTCAGATTCACTAACAAGAATTAGAAATGCAGGGATGAGAAGATTAGAAACTACTCAACTTTTGCATTCTAAAGTTATCGAAGCTTTACTTGGAATTTTCCAAGCTAAAGGCTATATTGAAAGCTTTAATGTTATTGAAGAGGATAAAAAGAAATTCATCAATGTAGTTTTAAAATACGATGAAAAAGGTAAAAGCGTAATTAACGAAGTTAAGCGTATTTCTAAACCTGGTCGTCGTGTTTATAAAGGCAAAGATGAGATCAAAAGATTTAAAAACGGTTATGGTACTATCGTAGTAAGCACTTCAAAAGGTGTTTTAGCTAACGACGAAGCTTACAAAGCAGGCGTTGGCGGCGAAGTTTTATGTACTATTTGGTAAGAGTTTCTACTTTTTATGGTATTCGGTATCCATTCTTATAAAGTAGTCATATCGTAGACAAGTAAAAAGGAAAAATGAATGTCTCGTATAGGTAAACAACCAGTTGCTATTCCAAGTGGAGTAGAAGTAAAATTAGAAGGTAACTTGCTAAAATTCAAAAAAGGAAATTTAGCAAAAGAGCTTGATACAAAAGCAAATGTTAATGTTGAGATTAAAGAAGGACAAATTCTTTTCTCTCCTAAAGGTGAAGATAGACAAAGTAGAGCTTATTGGGGAACTTATAGAGCTTTAGCTCAAAACATCATCATCGGCTTAACTGATGGTTTTAGCAAAACTTTAGAAATCAACGGTGTTGGTTATAAAGCTGCATTAAAAGGTAAAGTTCTTGAACTTGCTTTAGGTTTTTCTCATCCTATCAACTATGCTATTCCAGAAGGCATAGAAATTACTGTTGATAAAAACAATGTTATTATCAAAGGTAGTGATAAACAAGTGGTAGGTCAAGTTGCTGCTCAAATTCGTGAATTTAGACCACCTGAGCCTTACAAAGGAAAAGGTGTTAAATATTCAGATGAGCGTATTATCCGCAAAGCTGGTAAGACATCTAAGAAGTAAGGATAGAATATGAGAGCAAATGTATTAAAAAGAAAAATATCTTTAAGAATTAAAAGAAAAAAAAGAATTAGAGCAAAAATTTCAGGAACACAAGCTCTTCCAAGAGTTTCTGTTTTCAAATCAAACAGAACTTTATATATCCAAGCTATCGATGATGTTAAAGCAGTGACTTTAGCAGCAGTAGATGGAAGAAAAATTGGTGTTAAAGCAAATAAAGAAGGTGCTAAAAAAATAGCAGCTGAATTTGCAAAAGTTTTAAAAGCTAAAAACATAGAAGAAGCAGTGTTTGATAGAAATGGTTATTTATACCATGGTGTGATTGCAGCTTTAGCTGAAGCACTAAGAGAAAACGGAATCAAACTATAACCCAAAAGGAAGATCGATGGAAAAATATAATAGAGAAGAATTTGAAGAAGTAATCGTCGATATCGGCAGGGTTACTAAGGTTGTTAAAGGTGGTAGAAGATTTAGATTTACTGCTTTAGTTATCGTTGGAAATAGAAAAGGTTTAGTTGGTGTGGGCTATGGAAAAGCTAAAGAAGTTCCAGATGCTATAAGAAAAGCAGTTGATGATGCTTTTAAAAACATTGTTGAAGTTAAAACAAAAGGTTCAACTATCCCTCATGATGTAGAAGTAAAATACAACGCAAGTAGAATTTTACTTAAACCAGCAAGCGAAGGTACAGGGGTTATTGCAGGTGGTTCAACACGTCCTATCGTGGAACTTGCAGGTATTAAAGACATTTTAACTAAGTCTTTAGGTTCAAATAATTCAGCAAATGTTGTGCGTGCTACTATCAAAGCACTTACAATGCTTAAAGGATAATCAATGAATTTAACAAAAGCACCAGGTTCAACACATAAAACCAAAAGAATAGGCCGTGGTCAAGGTAGTGGTATGGGTAAAACTTCTACTAAAGGTGGAAAAGGCCAAACTGCTAGAAAAGGTTATAATGAAAAAAGAGGTTTTGAAGGGGGTCAACAACCACTTCAAAGACGTTTACCAAAGGTAGGCTTTACTTCTAAATTTGAAAAACCTTATGTGATTAATGTTGAAAAAATCACAGCAATCAAAGAGCTTAGCGAAATTACATTTGAAACAATCAATAGCATTCATAAGCTTTCAAAAAATGTAAATAAAGTTAAGCTTATTGGAGCAAGCGCTAAAGATCTTGCTAGTAAAATTAAAGACGAGAAGATTACTTTTAGCGGACAAAAATAATGAATAAAACATTGACAAATAAAATTCTCATAACATTAGCTTTTTTATTCGCTTATAGAATATTAGCTTATGTTCCAGTTCCGGGGGTTAATGTCAGTGTTATCAAGGAATTTTTTGATTCTAATGCATCTAATGCATTAGGCTTGTTTAATATGTTTAGTGGAGGTGCTGCTGAAAGACTTAGCATCATCTCTCTAGGCATTATGCCTTATATTACTGCTTCGATTATTATGGAGCTTTTAGCGGCAACTTTTCCTAATATAGGAAAAATGAAAAAAGAACGCGATGGTATGCAAAAATATATGCAAATTATCCGTTATGCTACTATAGCTATCACTTTGATACAAAGTATAGGCGTTTCTATAGGCTTACAAAGTCTTCATGGAAAAGCAGGTCAATCAGCCATTATGATTGATATGAATACTTTTATCGCACTTTCTGCTGTTTCTATGCTTGCAGGTACCATGCTTTTGATGTGGATAGGTGAGCAAATCACTCAACGCGGTATAGGAAATGGTATTTCTTTAATTATCTTTGGTGGTATTGTTTCTACAATTCCAGGTGCAATTAGTGGAACAGTAAATTTGGTAAATACAGGCGAGATGAATTTCTTGACTATCATTGCCATTTTAGTTGTAATTTTACTTACTATTTGGGCTATTATAGTAGTAGAACTTGGAGAAAGAAGAATTCCTATTTCTTACTCAAGAAAAGTAATCATGCAAAATCAAAACAAACGCATTATGAACTATATACCTATTAAGATCAACTTAAGTGGTGTTATTCCTCCTATTTTTGCAAGTGCGATTTTGATGTTTCCAAGTACTATTTTACAAACAAGTACAAATGAATATGTGTTAAAAATTTATGACTTTTTAAATCCAAATGGATTTTTCTTTCATATTTTAACATTCTTACTTGTTATTTTCTTTGCGTATTTTTATGCATCAATTGTATTTAATGCAAAAGATATAGCTGAAAATCTTAAAAGACAAGGTGGTTTCATACCAGGTATTAGACCAGGTGAAGGAACTGCAAATTATCTTAATGAAGTAGCGTCAAGACTTACCTTGTCAGGTTCTATTTATTTAGGGCTTGTAGCTACATTACCATGGCTTATTGTGAAGTTGTTTGGTGTGCCTTTTTATTTTGGTGGAACTTCTGTTTTGATTGTAGTTCAAGTAGCACTTGATACAATGAGAAAAATCGAAGCCCAAATTTATATGAATAAATACCAAACTTTAAGTGCAGTAGGCTTATAAGAAAGTAGATTTTCTACTTTCTTCCTTTTTAAAGGATTTTGATGAGACTAGGCGTTTTTGATAGCGGTGTAGGTGGGCTTAGTGTTTTAAAATCTTTACTTCAAGCAAAACTTTTTAAAGAATATATCTACTATGGGGATACTGCAAGAGTGCCTTATGGGGTTAAAGATAAAGAAACCATCATTAAATTTTCTCTAGAAGCTTTAGAATTTTTCAAAGAAAAAAAAGTAGATATGCTTATTATTGCGTGTAATACAGTTAGTGCGCATGCTTTAGAAATTCTAAAAGCAAATGCACCATTTCCGGTTCTTGGAGTTATAGAAGCAGGAGTTTTAGCGGTTAAAAACTCTTTAGAAGATAAAAACTCTAATATATTAGTCATTGCAACACAAGCTACCGTGGATTCTCACGCTTATAAACAAGCTTTAATTAAAGAAGGTTTTTTAAAAGTGGAAGAAAAAGCAACGGGACTTTTTGTACCTATGGTTGAAGAAGGGATTTTTCAAGGAGATTTTTTAAAAGCTGCTTTTGAGTATTATTTTAATAAGCTCAAATTTCACCCTAATGCTTTAATCTTAGCATGCACACATTTTCCCTTAATCGCTCATTCTTTGGAAGAGTATTTTGGTAAAAACACAAAACTTATTCATTCAGGTGAAGCTATAGCTTTGCAATTACAGCAAGAATTTAACTTAACATCAATCCAAGAAGAAGCTAATATTGAATTTTATGCTTCAAGTGATGTAGAAAAACTAAAAAAAATTGCAAATTTATGGCTTTAAATTAATGGTTATTTACTAAAGTATTTTTTATATTTATAATTTATTTTTATTTAAACATAGTTGCATTATAATCTTTATCATTTCTAATGAAAGGACTAACATGAAAAAAATGTTAATGTGTGCAGCTATGGCACTAAGTTTAGGAGCAGGAATTTTGGAAGCAAAACCAAAAGTTGCGATTTTAGCTACAGGTGGAACTATCGCTGGTTCGATTGATAGTTCAGTAGCTACTACAGGTTATACAGCTGGAGTTTTGGGGGTTGATGCTTTGATTAAGGCAGTGCCTCAAATTCAAGATTTAGCAGTAATTAGCGGAGATCAAATTGCTAATATTGATAGCAAAGATATGACAAATGAAATTTGGCTAAAACTTGCTAAAGAAGTTAATAGACTTTTAAAATCTGATGTAGATGGAGTTGTAATTACTCATGGTACTGATACTATGGAAGAAACTGCATATTTCCTAAATTTAACCGTAAAAAGCGACAAGCCTGTTGTTTTGGTTGGTGCAATGCGCCCATCAACTGCAATTAGTGCAGATGGTCCTAAAAATCTTTACAACGCTGTAGCATTAGCAGCAAATCCTCAAGCAAAAAATAAAGGCGTAATGGTGGCTATGAATGATAGAATTCAAAGTGCTAGAGGCGCTATGAAAACTCATAGTTTAAATGTAAATGCATTTAGCTCACCAGATATGGGTGATATGGGTTATATAGTAGATGGAAAAGCATTTTTCTATAATACTAATACAAAATTACACACCAAAAAATCTCCATTTGATGTTAGCAAACTAAAAGAACTACCAAAAGTAGATATTCTTTATAGTTATGCAAATGATGGTAGTGGTGTTGCAGCAAAAGCTTTGTTTGAAAATGGAACCAAAGGTATAGTTGTAGCTGGAACAGGTGCTGGTAGTATTCATGATTATCAAAAAGATGTATTAAAAGAATTGCTTAAAAAAGGTCTTAATGTGGCGGTAAGTTCACGTGTAGTAGCTGGTAGAGTTGCAGTAAGTGATGCTGATGCAAAACTTGGTTTTATTGATACAGGTGATATGAGTCCTCAAAAAGCTAGAGTATTATTAATGCTTGCTCTAACTAAAACAAGCGATCCTAAGAAAATCCAAGAATATTTCTTAAAATACTAATACCTTTAACACTCAAATGCTAAAATAACATTTGGGTGGATTTTTCAATAAAAATCTTACTTAATTAATCACAAGGATATTAAATGAAACAATATGAAAGTTATAAATGCCAAAAATGTGGCAATGAAGTAGAAGTACAAAATGTAGGTGGTGGAAAGCTTAGTTGCTGTGGTCAAGAAATGGAGTGTATTACTAAAGATTTAACAGCTGTAAATTTAATGAAAGCTTTTGCTGGCGAATCTATGGCAAGAAATAAATATGATTTATTTGCAGATATTGCTCAAGAAGAAGGTTGGCATGCTATTGCAAAACATTTTAGAGAAGCTGCAGAAAATGAAAAATGGCACGCAAGAGCTGAATTTAAAGCTTATCATGAATTAGTAGATGGTAAAGCTTTAGAAGAAACTGCTAAAA
Organism: Campylobacter sp. CNRCH_2015_0338h; assembly: GCF_025772785.1. Taxonomy (NCBI): domain Bacteria; kingdom Pseudomonadati; phylum Campylobacterota; class Epsilonproteobacteria; order Campylobacterales; family Campylobacteraceae; genus Campylobacter; species Campylobacter sp. CNRCH_2015_0338h. The sequence continues at coordinate 46,300 of NZ_JAKMST010000005.1, read as the reverse complement.
ATTTAATCTGCGCAGCAGAGGGCGAAAACTATGAGCATACTACTATGTATCCAAATTTTGCAAAAATCGCAGAAGATGAGGGCAAAAGAAATATAGCAAGATTATTTACAGCTATAGGCAAAGTAGAAATTGAGCATGAAAGAGAATATCTAGCGCTTAAAAAAATGCTTGAAGAAGAAGATTTCTTTAATTCAGAAGTAGAAGAATTATGGGTTTGTGAAGTTTGTGGGCATATACATCGTGGTAAAAAAGCACCAAATGCCTGTCCTTTATGTAAAGCTCCAAAAGAATACTTCAAACGCGAATTTTTAGGATAATTTTAAAAACCTTGATAAAAATGATAAAATATTTTATTTTTATCAAGGTCTAATATGCAAATTCTAACTCATCCTTTCAAACCTTTTTTTGATGAAAATTCAAAAGTTTTAATACTAGGTTCTTTCCCATCTATTAAATCAAGAGAAGAAAATTTTTATTATCAACATAGCAAAAATCGTTTTTGGCGTATTTTTGAAATATTATTTGAGTGTGAGTTGAAAACAGTACAAGTTCAAAAAGCTTTTTTAAAAGCAAATCATATAGCACTTTGGGATGTTATAGCAAGTTGTAAGATAAAAAATTCAGATGATAAAACTATTTCTTATGCTAAAGCAAATGATATAAATATGATTTTAGATAAGGCAAATATAGAAAAAATTTGTGTATTAGGTAAAGTTGCAAGTAAATATTTTGCTAAATTTTATCCTGAGCAAGAATTTTTTGAACTCCCTTCAAGCTCTCCTGCTAATATGAATTATTCTTTAGAAAATTTAGTAGAAAAATATAGCATTATAAAGGAAAGATAATGGCTTTAGTTGGAGTAGATGAGGCTGGACGCGGGGCTTTGGCTGGAGATATGCACATAGGAGCTTGCAAGCTTTTAAAAAATATTGATGGTTTGGCTGATTCTAAAAAATTAAGCGCAAAAAAAAGAGAAGAATTATACGAGCAAATTCTTTCTAGCTCAAATTTTTTAATCCTTGCTTTTTCGCCTTTGCAGATTGATACTTTGGGGCTTAGTCAGTGTTTGCAACTAGCTTTAAAAATCATAAAAAAACACTTTAATCAAGATGAGATTTTATATGATGGAAATTTAAATTATGGGGTTTTAGGTATAAAAACCATGATTAAAGCTGATATGAAAGTACAAGAAGTTTCAGCAGCTAGTATATTAGCCAAGGTAAGTCGTGATCAAAAAATGTGTTATTTTTCTAAATTATATAATCATTATGATTTTGATAAACACAAAGGTTATGGTACAAAAGCTCATATAGAAAAAATTAAAGCATTTGGTTATTCGCCCTTGCACCGCAAAAGCTTTATGCTAAAGTGTTTTGAGAAAAGCTTATTTGATTAAAATGTGTGGTTTTTACACTTTTTTATTTTAAATTTTCATTTTCTTTGAAAAAAATAGAAAAATTAACATTTGAAATATTATTATTAAGATAAAAAAATATATTCAAAAAATATTTTTTTGATAATTAATTATTAAAATTTACAATATCAATTAAAAATACAATGTATTTTAAGAAAAATTAATTTTTTTCTATTATAGTAATATAAAAATATTTCAAGGGGTATTATGTCTTTACTTTTAAGCGAGCTAAAGATTGGAAATTTTTATGTAAAAAATCGCATTGTAATGCCCCCTATGGATATGTATGAAACACAAGTTTTAGATGGTAAGATTAATCAATTTCACCTGATACATTATGGAGCCAGAGCTTTGGGTGGTGTTGGGCTTATCATAGTTCAAGCTTGTGCGATTAATGAAAATGCAAAAATAGCTGATAATGATATTGGTCTTTGGGGAGATTTTCAAATTCAAGGACATAAAGAGCTTGTTGAGCTTTGTCATCATTTTGGTGCTAAAATTGCCATTCAGCTAAATCACAGTGGCCGTAAAAATTCGTGTAAAGAAGCCATATCAAAAGCCCCAAGCAATATAGCTTTTAGTGAAAAATTTTCCAAACTTCATGTTTTAAGCAAAGATGAAATTTTACAAATTGAGCAAGAATTTATTCAAAGTGCTAAAAGAGCTAAAGAAGCAGGTTATGACGCAGTAGAGCTTCATAGTGCTCATGGATATTTGCTTAGCTCGTTTTTATCGCCTTTATCAAATCAAAGAGGTGATGAATATGGGGGTAGCTTTGAAAATAGAATACGTCTTTTGTGTGATATCATTAAGCGCATAAAAAAAGAAGTTGATATTGCTTTATTTGTAAGAATTTCAGCCACGGAATGGCAAGAAGGTGGTTGGAATTTAGAAGATAGTAAAAAACTTGCCTTGATTTTAGAAAAATTAGGTATTGATATGTTAGATGTTTCAGCAGGAGGAAATATCAATAAACCTTCTTTAGTGCCAAACATAGCACCACTTTATCAAGCTCCTTATGCTAAGGCCTTAAAAGAAGTTGTTAAAATTCCTATATCTTGTGTAGGTCTTATAAATAGTGCTAGTGAAGGTGAGGCTTTGCTTTTGGGTGGGGTGTGTGATTTGGTTTGTTATGGTAGAAAATTACTAAGAAATCCAAATTTTGCAAATGAAGCCGCAGTTGCTTTAAATAAAAGAGAAAAAATTATGCCAAATTACTCCAGAGCGTATTTGTAAAATAATACAAAAAGTTTTTTAGGTAAAAGCTTTTTTTATTATTTTTTACAAGGAGAAAATGTGGATAATCTTAAGTGGAATTCTTTTGATACGCGTTGGATGCTTTCTCTTTTTGGGACTGCAGTTGGTGCGGGGATTTTATTTTTACCTATTAAGGCAGGTGTTGGTGGTTTTTGGCCAGTTGTTGTGATGGCTTTGATTATTTTTCCAATGGTGTATTTAAGCCATAGAGCCTTAAGTCGTTTTGTATGCCAAGCAAATGGTAATGATAAAGACATTACTCATGCGGCTGAAGAGTATTTTGGTAGAAAAGTAAGTATTTTTATTTCTGTGCTTTATTTCTTTGCAATTTTCCCAATTTGTTTAGCGTATTGTGTAGGTATAACTAATACTTTTGAGAGTTTTATTTATAATCAATTCTTGCCACTTTTAGATCCAAATGGTTCTTTTGCAAGTGTAATTAGTGCTATGTATCAAACAAGTGTTAATGAGCAAGGAAAAACTATAGCTAATTTACTTCCTTTTTATAGAGCGCTTTTTGCTTTTGTTTTGGTAAGTATTTTTATGCTTATTATGCTTTTTAGTGAAGAATTAATCACTAAAGTATGCGAATGGCTTGTGTATCCTTTATGTGCTATTTTATTTTTATTTTCTTTATATCTTATTCCACAATGGTCATTTGAAAGTTTTAGTGCTATTCCTGGTACGAAAGAATTTATCACTATAGTGTGGCTAACTTTACCAGTTTTAGTGTTTTCGTTTAATCACTCACCGGCTATTTCTACTTTTTCTCTAAGTGTAAAAAGAGAATATCCTGAAAATTCGGTACAAAAAGCAAATCAAATTTTGCTTAGAACCTCTGTAATGTTGCTTGCTTTTGTTATGTTTTTTGTGGTATCTTGTGTGCTTTCTTTGACTCCAGCTGAACTTGCTGAAGCTAGAGCGCAAAACATACCTGTGCTTTCTTATTTTGCTAATAAGCTTGATAATCCATTTATTTCTTATGGTGGTCCATTAATCGCATTTTTAGCAATTTCTAGTTCATTCTTTGGTCATTATTTTGGTGCTAGAGAAGGTGCTTATGGTATAGTTAGAAAATGCTGCAAATTAGCAGGTAATGAAAACCCTGATTTGAAAAAAATCGCAGTTTATTCTACTTTAGTAATGTATATTGTTATGTTAATTACTGCTTATGTAAATCCAAGCATTTTAGGTTTTATTGAAAGCTTAGGTGGTCCAATTATTGCTGCAATCTTATTCTTAATGCCTATGATTGCAATTTATACTGTATCTAAAATGAAAAAATTCCAAAATAAAGCTTTAGATGCATTTGTATTTATCACAGGTATTTTGACAATCATCACTGTAATCTATACTTTTTAAGGTGTTAATGAATGAGTAGTAATTTAAGTATATTTAAAGTTGGTGTTGGTCCTTCATCTTCTCATACCTTAGGACCAATGCTAGCGGGTAATATGTTTTGTGAAAAGATTAAAGATAAAATCACACAAATTACAAAAATTCAAATCAGACTTTATGGCTCTTTATCACTTACTGGTAAAGGCCATTTAAGTGATAAGGCTATTATATGGGGTTTGAGTGGCTTAAGAGCAAAAGAACTCAACGCTGCTTTGCAAGATCGTGTGTTTAATAAAATTTTACAAGATAAAATTTTGGTTTTAAATGCTCAAAAAGAATTAAATTTTGATTATGATAAAGATTTGATTTTTGAAAAAGACTTTTTACCTTTACATGAAAATGGGTTAAAAGTAAGCGCTTATGATGAAAATGGAGAAATCATTGCTGAAGAAATTTATTATTCAGTGGGTGGTGGTTTTGTTATGAGTGAAGCTGAGCTTCAAAAACACAAAGACGGAGCTTGCGAGCAAAAACATACTAAATTAGAACTTGATGTTAACAATGCAAGTGATGCTTTAAAAATTTGTGAAGAAAGATCATGGGATCTAGCAAAACTTTCTTATGAATACGAGCTTCAATTTCATACTAAAGAAGAAATTAGAGCTTATTGTTTAGAAATTTGGGAAGTAATGCAAGAAGTTTATTATAATGGTATTCATCCAAGTTCAGATTTTCTTCCAGGAAATTTACATTTAAAACGCCGTGCAAAAGGGCTTAATGAGCGTTTGGCTATGACAAGCGATCCTTTGGGGATTATTGATTTTATTTCTTTATATGCTATTGCTATTGCAGAGGAAAATGCAAGTGGAGCTAGAGTAGTAACTGCTCCAACTAATGGAGCTTGCGCTGTTGTACCTGCTGTAATGCTTTATCTTAAAAACCATACGGTTGGTTTTAATGATGAAAAGGCTATTAATTTTTTGCTAACTGCTATGTTAATAGGTTCTTTTTATAAGAAAAATGCAAGCATAAGTGGTGCTGAAGCTGGCTGTCAAGCTGAAATTGGTAGTGCAAGTTCTATGGCAGCAGGAGCTATGGCTACTGTGATGGGTTTTGATGCAAAGATAGCTTGTAATGCTGCTGAAATTGCGATGGAACACCATTTAGGATTAACTTGTGATCCAGTAAGTGGTTTAGTGCAAATTCCTTGCATAGAAAGAAATGCCTTTGGAGCGATTAAAGCTATTTCAGCTGCTAGAATGGCAATGAGTAGAAAATCAACTCCAAAAGTAAGTCTTGATGAGGTTATAAAAACTATGTATGAAACCGGCAAGGATATGAACTCAAAATACAAAGAAACCTCCTTAGGTGGTTTAGCTACCAATCTTACAAGTGTATGTTAAAACCTTAAGTTTTAGAACTTAAGGTTTTTTCCTTAAAGCTTTTAAAAGCGCATAAATGCTAAATTTTTAAAAATTTTAAGGAAAATGTAAATGATAGAAATCAAAAAACCAGCAGAGATAGAAAAACTACGCAAGGCAAATGAGCTTGTAGCTAGAACGCTTGATTATCTAGAGGGTATTATAGTTCCAGGTATGAGTTTAAAAGAAATTGATATTAAAGCGGAAGAATTTATACTTGATCATGGTGCAAAACCATCTTTTAAAGGTTTGTATGGTTTTCCAGGCAGTATTTGTATCTCGCTTAATCAAGCTTGCATTCATGGTGTGGGCGATGAGCGTGTTTTAAAAGAAGGTGATATTTTAGGTCTTGATGTAGGTACTTGCATAGATGGATACTATGGGGATGCAGCAAGGACTATACCTATAGGTAAAATTTCAGCTACTGATGAAGCATTAATTGCTTGTGCTAAAGATGCTTTGTATTATGCTATAGATATTATCAAAGAGGGTATGCGCTTTAAAGAGCTTTCTTATGAACTTGGTGAGTTTATTACTAAAAGAGGTTTTGTGCCTTTGAAGGGTTATTGTGGTCATGGTATAGGTAAAAAACCCCATGGTGAGCCTGAAATTCCAAATTATTTAGAACCAGGTGCTAGTGCAAAAAGCGGACCTAAAATCAAAAATGGTATGGTATTTTGCATAGAGCCTATGGTGTGTCAAAAAGATGGCACGCCGGTACATTTAAAAGGCAATTGGGAAGCAGGAAGCAAAGATGGTTTAAATGCGGCTCATTATGAGCATTGTGTTGCCATAATAAATGGCAAGGCAGATATTTTATCTAAGTAAGAAAGTTTAATCTTTCTTACTCGAATGTTTTTAGTTTTTCTGAAAGTTTAGAAGCATTTTCTAAAACATCTTGTGAAATTTGTGTTAAATCAAGGGAGTAGTTTTTAACACAATTTGCAAGTTCGGTTACTTTTTCTATATTTTGTTCTAGCTCATTCATTTTAGCTTTTGATTCATCGCTTTTTTCTTCCATGATTTTAGTAGAATAAATACTTGTTTTTAATTTTTCTATAGAAGTTCCAACCTCACCTTGTAAGATATTAGCTTTGTTAGAGATATCATTCATGGATTGATGAATTCCATCCATCAAACTTTTGTTGTCATTGATTTGTTGCACTATAGTTCTTACGGTGGTTTCTATAGCAACTAAAGATTTTGTGGTTTTATCTGCTAGATTTCTAACTTCATCAGCAACCACAGCAAAGCCACGTCCATGCTCGCCTGCACGTGCTGCTTCAATAGCTGCATTTAGCGCAAGTAGGTTGGTTTGGTCGGCTATGTCTTTTATGGTTGTAGTAACTTCTACTATGCTATCAGCACTTTGTACTAACATATCCATAGCACTTAAAACACTTTGTTCTTTTTCACCACTTAACAATATAAGCTCTACTAATTCTTTAAGTGTAAGCTCAACTTTAGCCATTACTTCTTGCATGCCATGCATATCACTTATAGTGTTTTTAGCTAAATTTTGTGTTAAGTCTATATGGCTTTCTAAGATAGAACTTATTTCATGGACATTAGAAATTTGCTCATGTTGTAAAAGTGAGCTTTGCTGTAAAACTTCAGCATTTTGAGAAAGCTTTTGTGAGCTTTTGTGACTTGAATTTGCAGTTTGTATAGCTTCTAAAACCGAATTTTGCACTATTTGTATAAAAGAGTTTATATAGCCAGCACTTGTAGCCAATTCACTTTTTTTATCAATATCTAATCTTGCGCTTAAATTCGCATGCTCACCAGCTAAGTTTGCACTTAGTTTTTCAAGTAAAGATATAGGTATGATTACTTTTTTTAATGTTAAAAGTATGAAGAAAATCAATACAGCTAAGGTGAATAAGAAAATTCCTATAGCGGTGTAAAGATTGTATTTGTTGTTAAGATTAATTTCTTGAGCAATGAAATTTTTATGAGATATGATTTCTTTTTGTAATTCTTGATCAAGAAAACTTTGAGAATTATCTTTTAAAATTTTAATCTGACTTAGTATCATTTTACAATGTGTGCTAAAAAGTTCAAATAATTCTTGTGGAAGCTGTGGATCGTTTGTGTTTAAATTTGCTACTAAACTTTGGAGACGATTTTGTGCTAAAGGCTCTAGTATATCCATAGTTCCTATGATGCTTAATATATCCCCGATAGATTCTATTTGTCTAGCTTCTTGAGTAGTAAGTGCTAGCTTGTTTGTTTGTTTAATGATTTCTTGTTGAATTTCATAAAGATAAAGTTTTGAATTTATAGCAATAGAATTAGCTGATTTAAAATGCTGTAATTGAGCATTTTTTTTCTCAAAAATCGTTTGTATTTTTTTAGTGTCTATTTTATTGGCTTTTAAAATTGCTAAAGTATTTTCAAAATCTTGTATTAAAGCAACACTAGTGTCATAATTTTGCAAATTAAGTTTGTTTTTAAAAATCTCATCTATTTTGGTATCTAGAATTTCTAATTTTTGAAAAGAACCCATGATGAGTGAATTTCTCTTTGTGGTGTTGTAGGTATTAAAGATAAATAAGGTCAAAATTAAAAGTAATACCAAAACCACTATAGACAAAGTGATGAATTGTTTTAAAAAAGAAAAAGATTTTTTATTTGAGTGGGTCATGGTATTCTCCTGTTAAAGAATTTAAAAAAGCAACTATATCATCAACCACATCTTGTTCTAAAAATTTACCAAGTTGATAATAAGCCATAAATTGCACGCAAGCATCAAGTGTTGGCATGGAGCCATCATGAAAATAAGGAGCAGTTTTGGCTATATTTCTAAGGCTTGGCACTTTTACTACGAATTGATCATGAGGATCTTGGGTAATCTCATAGCGCCCTTTCCAGTTTGTTCCATTATCATAAGGTACAAATACTCCCATTTTTTGATACATATTGCCACCTATATTTTGACCTTGATGACATGCTATACAACCATTTGATAAAAAAGCATTATAACCTCTTTTTGCTTGCTCGCTTATTGCATTTTTATCACCTTTTAAGTAGCGATCAAAAGGGGAATTTGGAGTGAGTAAGGTTTTTTGAAACTCAGCTAAAGCGTGTGTTATGTTTTCAAAGCTAATTTCTCCATAAAGTTTTTTAAACTCTTTTTCATAAATTGGGTTAGCTTTTACAATTTGTACTACTTCACTTTCATCTTTTAAGCCCATTTCTTTGGGATTTAATAAAGGATGTTTGGCTTGATCTTGCAAGTCTTTTGCATTGCCTCTCCAAAATTGAGATAGATTAAAAACAGCATTGAAATTTGTAGGTGTATGAAATGGTTCGTCTATTATGCCATTAATACCCGTTGAAAAAGTTTTATTATCTACTCCAAATTTTGTAATATCATGACAAGTGTTACAAGATACTTTTTTATCTTTTGATAAACTTGTATCCATGTAAAGTTTTTTACCTAAAATAGCTTTTTCTTTATCATAAGGAACACTTTCAGGTAAAGGGGTAATCATTTCAAGTGCTAAAAGTGGTAGTAAAGAAAATATTAAAATAATAAAAGTTTTCATAATCATTTTCCTTATTTTTATAAATTTTTAATTAATAATTTTTCTTAATTATAGCACTAAAATCTTAATCTTTTATAAGTAAATACAGTGGTTAGAAGCGTTATAAATGATAAAAATAAAATATAAATAAAAATTCCATAAACAAAAGGATTCTCAGGTCTTATAGCTAAAGAATGCAACATAAATACAAGCTGAGGTGTAAAACCACCCGCTATAGCATAGGCTATATTATAAGAAAAAGAAATTCCACTAAAGCGAATACTTGGTTTAAAAATTTTACACATTAAAATAGGTGCTAAGGCATTAATACCACCAAAAAAACATGCAATAAAATAAAAATATATACTTAAATGTAAAATTTGAGCATAGAAAAAATAAAAATAAAAAAAGCAAGAAAGACTAAAACCTATTGTAAAAATCAAACTAGTGGTTAAAAAGCCAAATTTATCTACCCAAATTCCAGCAAGCAAGGTTCCGCAAGATAAAATCACTATTGCAATCATTTGTATTAAAATAGCGTCTGTTTTATCAAGAACTAAAACTTCAGGTATAAAATTTGGCATAAGTAAAATAAGTATAATCACACAAGCTGTAAGCATCCATGTTAAAAGCATAGAAGCGATGATATCTAAAAAAATATTTTTTTCTTTAAAAAGAGCTTTTAAAGGAAATTTTTCTAAATCATTTTCTTGGTGCATTTTTTGAAAAATCGGTGTTTCTTCTAGAAATTTTCTAAGATAGATAGAAATAATACCAAAAATACCACCTATGGCAAATGGAATACGCCAAGCATAATCATAAATTGATTCTTGATCAAAACAATGATTAATTACCAATGCAACAGCACATCCTAAAAGAATTCCAAAAGCCATAGAAGCATTAATAGCGCTAATATAAAAACTATCTTTTCCATCGGGTGCATGTTCTTTTACAAAAACCCAAGCACCAGGTAATTCTCCGCCTATGGCTATACCTTGAGCTATTCTAACAAGTAGTAAAAAAATAGGAGCTAAATAACCTATACTTTCAAAAGTAGGTATAAAAGCTAAAGAAAAAGTTGGAAGTACCATGAGTAATATGCTTAACATAAACATTTTTTTACGGCCAAATTTATCACCAAAATGAGCCATAACTATGCCACCAAGTGGTCTAGCTAAATATCCTGCCGCAAAAGCTCCATAAGTATTTAAAAGTTTCCAAAAATCACTTAAATCACTTGGAAAAAAATTTCTTGAAATATAATTAGCAAAAAAGACAAAAATCACAAAGTCATAAAATTCTAAGGCCCCACCTAAAGAAGATAAGGAAAGTGTTTTATAATCACTTCTTTTTAAACTTTTTGGCATCTAAATACTTTCTTTTTTGTAGTAATTTTATAATTATAGTAAAAAAATATCATAGTTTGTTAAAAAATATTAAAAATTTAACAAGAAAAATTGTGATAAAATAATAGTTTTGTATTTTATAGAAAGGAGAAAAGCATTGGCAAAAGATGATATTATCGAAATTGATGGTAATGTAATCGAAGCTTTACCTAATGCAACTTTTAAAGTTGAGTTAGATAATAAACATGTGATACTTTGTCATATTGCAGGTAAGATGCGTATGCATTATATTAGGATTATGCCTGGCGATAGAGTTAAAGTGGAACTAACACCTTATAGCCTTGATAAGGGTCGTATTACATTTAGATACAAATAAGTCTAAGTTGTTTAAAAGCAAAAGTAAAATATAATTAGCACTTTTGCAGAAATTGCAATAAAACTGTATGAAGAAGTATTTTCAAAATCACCACTTATTTTGAAAATAGTTGGTTGCTCTAAAAACCTGGTGCAGTTGTAAAAAAAGTGGAATTTACAATAACAGGAGTAAAGCATGAAAGTTAGACCATCTGTTAAAAAGATGTGTGACAAATGCAAAGTAGTTCGTCGTAAAGGCGTAGTTCGCATTATTTGCGAAAATCCAAAACACAAACAAAGACAAGGATAATTTATGGCTCGTATTGCAGGTGTGGATTTACCAAAGAAAAAAAGAATTGAATATGGTTTGACTTATATTTATGGTATAGGTTTGCATACTTCAAGAAAAATCTTAGATAAAACAGGAATTTCTTACGATAAAAGAGTTCATGAACTAAGTGAAGATGAAGCAGCAGCTATCCGTAAAGAAATTCAAGAAAACTATATGGTTGAGGGTGATCTTAGAAAACAAGTTGCTATGGATATCAAAGCATTAATGGATCTAGGAAGCTTTAGAGGCTTAAGACATAGAAAAGGCTTACCGGTTCGTGGTCAAAAAACAAAAACAAATGCCAGAACTAGAAAAGGTAAGAGAAAAACCGTTGGTGCAAAATCATAAGGATAGAAAATGGCAAAAAGAAAAGTAGTTAAGAAAAAAGTAGTTAAAAAAAATATAGCTAAAGGTATAGTTTATATCAGTGCAACATTTAATAATACTATGGTTACTGTAACTGATGAAATGGGAAATGCTATCGCTTGGAGTAGCGCAGGTGGTTTAGGATTTAAAGGTTCTAAAAAATCAACTCCTTATGCAGCACAACAAGCAGTAGAAGATGCTTTAAATAAAGCAAAAGAACATGGTATTAAAGAAGTAGGTATTAAAGTACAAGGACCAGGAAGTGGTCGTGAGACAGCGGTTAAGAGTGTAGGTGCTATGGAAGGTATTAAAGTAACTTTCTTAAAAGATATTACCCCATTAGCTCATAATGGTTGTAGACCACCAAAACGTCGTCGTGTCTAAGAATAAGATATAAGATTTAGGAGAATTATAATGGCAAGATATAGAGGACCAGTAGAGAAATTAGAAAGACGACTTGGCGTAAGCTTGGCAATGAAAGGCGAAAGAAGATTAGCAGGTAAAAGTGCTTTAGATAAACGCCCTTACGCACCAGGTCAGCATGGACAAAGAAAAGCTAAAATCAGCGAATACGGACTTCAATTAAGAGAAAAACAAAAAGCTAAGTTTATGTATGGAGTTAGCGAAAAACAATTTAGAAGATTATTTAGCGAAGCTGCTAGAAAAGATGGCAACACCGGTGCGCTTTTAATCCAGCTTTTAGAACAAAGACTTGATAATGTTGTTTATAGAATGGGTTTTGCTACAACACGTCGTTTTGCTAGACAACTTGTAACTCATGGACATATTTTAGTAAATGGTAAAAGAGTGGATATTCCTAGTTATAGAGTAGAAGCAGGTCAAAAAATTGAAGTGATTGAAAAAAGCAAAAACAATCCTCAAATTTCAAGAGCGATCGAACTTACTGCTCAAACTGGTATAGTTGCTTGGGTTGATGTAGAAAAAGATAAAAGATTTGGAATTTTTACAAGAAAACCTGAAAGAGAAGAAGTTATCATTCCAGTTGAGGAAAGATATATCGTTGAGTTGTACTCTAAATAATAAAGGTTTTTGATATGAGACATATTACAACTTCTGCTTATACACCGACAGAGTTTAGTATTGAAAATATCAGTGATACAGTAGCAAAAGTAAGCGCATGGCCTTTTGAAATTGGCTATGCTATTACTTTGGCGCATCCTTTGCGTCGTTTGCTTTATTCAAGCACAGTAGGTTTTGCTCCAACAGGAGTTAAAATCAAAGGCGTAGCACATGAATTTGATAGTATGCGTGGTATGCTTGAAGATGTAGCATTGTTTATTATCAATCTAAAAAAATTAAGATTTAAACTAAAAACAGATTCTGAAAAAGAAGTTATAACTTTTAGTTTTAAAGGACCAAAAGAAATTTGCGGAAAAGACTTAGATAACGATGTTGTTGAGGTTGTGAACGCAGATAGCTATCTTGCAACGATCAATGAAGATGCAGATTTAGAATTTACCTTAATCATTGAAAAAGGTATAGGTTATGTACCTTCTGAAGAAGTGCAAAATTTCTTAGATCCTGAATTTATAGCACTTGATGCATTCTTTACTCCGGTAAAACATGCAGTTTATGATATAGAAAAAGTGCTTTTTGAAGATAACCCAGATTATGAAAAAGTTGTTTTCACAATCACAACTGATGGTCAAATTTCACCAAGTGATGCTTTTAAAAATGCTTTAGAAGCAATGTATAAACAATTATCAGTGTTTGATAAAATCACTAATGCTCAAAGCGTTGTAAGAAGCCAAACACAAAATAATGAAGTAGAACATGTAAAATTACTTCAAAATATAACTGAGTTAAATTTAAGTGCAAGAAGCTTTAATTGCCTAGAAAAAGCAAATGTGGTTTATATCGGTGAGCTTGCTTTAATGAGTGTAGGCGAACTTGCAGATTTAAAAAATCTAGGTAAAAAATCTTTAGATGAGATTAAAAGTGTGATGGAATCTATAGGTTTTCCTATAGGAAATTCAAAACTCAGTGATAGTGCAAAAGAAACGCTAAAAAGAAAAATTACAGAATTAAAAGCACAAAATGAAGGATAATCAATGAGACATAGACATGGATATAGAAAGTTAGGTCGCACTTCTACTCACCGTGCAGCCTTATTAAAAAACCTTACCATTGCTATTATTAAAGCAGGTAAAATAGAAACAACATTACCTAAAGCAAAAGAATTAAGAGGTTATGTTGAAAGATTGATCACTCGTGCAAGAAAAGGTGATTTCAATGCCCATAGAGCAGTTTTTGCTAGCTTGCAAGATAAAGAAGCTACAAATAAACTTGTAACAGAAATCGCACCTAAATTTGCAGATAGAAACGGTGGTTATACAAGAATTATCAAAACAAGAATCCGCCGTGGCGATGCTGCAGAAATGGCTTTCATCGAATTTGTAGCTTAATTTTTAGCCTTTTTAAAGGCTAAAAACTTCTTATTTTTATTTATTTACTTACTATTTTTTGTATTTTTATCCATTTTTTGCTACTATTAATCTTTTTAACTACAAAAAAGGAAAAAAATGCAAGAAAATTCAAGATTACGCATAGCTATACAAAAATCAGGTCGTTTAAGTAAAGATTCTATGGCCTTGCTTGAATCTATAGGCGTAAAACTTCGCATACACGATCAAAGTTTGATTGCTTTTTCTACAAATTTACCTATTGATTTACTTAGAGTAAGAGATGATGATATACCAGGATTAATTTTTGATGGAGTAGTAGATCTTGGCATAGTTGGAGAAAATGTTTTAGAAGAAAATGAACTAGAAAGAAAATCAAAAAACGAAAATGCAGATTTTATAATGCTTAAAAAGCTTGATTTTGGTGGGTGCCGTTTGTCTTTAGCATTGCCAGAAAATAGCGAGTATAAAGGTATAGAAAGTTTTAAAAATTTACGCATAGCAACTTCTTATCCACAGCTTTTAAAGCGTTTTATGGAAGAAAATAACATTCCTTATAAAACTTGTATGCTAACAGGCTCAGTTGAAGTAGCACCAAGTGCAAATTTAGCTGATGGAATTTGTGATTTAGTTTCAAGTGGTGCTACTTTAAAAGCAAATGGGCTTAAAGAAGTTATGGTGATTTATAAATCAAAAGCTTGCATAATCCAAAGAAAAGAAAGTTTAGCTTCACATAAACAAGAATTAATCGATAAACTACTCATTAGGATTAATGGAGTTATGCAAGCAAGAGAGTCAAAATACATCATGTTGCATGCTCCTATTGAAAAGCTGGAAAAAATCACAGCTTTATTACCAGGTGTTGAAAAACCTACGATTTTGCCTTTAGAAAATGATAAAGCTAGAGTGGCGCTACATATGGTAAGTCAAGAAAATTTATTTTGGGAAACTATGGAAGCTTTGAAAAAAGAAGGCGCAAGTGCGATTTTAGTTTTACCTATTGAAAAAATGCTCTCTTAAAGGATAAAAATGCAAATACTTGATTTTGAAAAATTAAACCAAAGCGAACAAGAATTAGCACTCAAGCGTCCTGCTATGAGTGCTAATGCGCAGGTTAAAACCATAGTAGAACAAATCATTGAAGATGTCAAAATAAATGGCGATGAAGCTTTAAAACAAATGGCTATAAAATTTGATAAAGTAGAGTTAAATTCCATTAAACTAAGCGATGAAGAGCTTAGTAATTTAGCAGAGCAAATTGATGATGAGTTAAAACAAGCTATTAAAATAGCTTATGAAAATATCTATAAATTCCACAAAGCTCAAGAAAGTCAAACCATAGAGGTTCAAACCTTTGAAGGGGTAACTTGCAAGGTGCTAACAAGAGCCATTGAAAAAGTAGGGCTTTATATACCAGGAGGCTTAGCACCACTTTTTTCAACCGCACTTATGCTAGCTATCCCTGCTAAAATTGCAAAATGTAAATTTATAGCCTTAGCTTCCCCAGCACCACTTCATCCTGCCATTGCTTTTGTGGCAAAACTTTGCGAAGTTGATGCAGTGTATCAAATAGGTGGAGCAGGAGCCATAGCAGCGCTTGCTTATGGAACGCAAAGTGTGCAAAAAGTGGATAAAATTTTTGGCCCAGGAAATGCTTTTGTAACTGAAGCCAAAAAGCAAGTTAATAATCATGGAGTAGCTATTGATATGCAAGCAGGACCTTCTGAAGTGTTAGTTTTAGCAGATGAGTTTGCTAATGCTAAATTTATAGCTTCAGATTTACTCTCACAAGCTGAGCATGGAGCAGATTCTCAAGCGATTTTAGTTTGTACAAGTGAAAAACTAGCCAAAGAAGTAGATAGTGAAGTTGCTTTACAGCTTGAAAAACTCTCGCGTAAAGAAATTGCTTCCAAATCTTTAGCACACTCTAAAATCATTCTTGCAAAAGATATAAAACATGCCATAAGTATTTTAAATGACTATGCGCCAGAGCATTTGATCATTCATACACAAAATCCATCTAGCTTGCTTGATGATATTATACATGCAGGTTCAGTATTTTTAGGTGAGTATTCTCCAGAATCCATGGGAGATTATGCAAGTGGAACAAATCATGTATTACCAACTTATGGTTTTACTAAGTCTTATTCTTCATTAGGGCTTGCTGATTTTATGAAAAGAATGACTGTACAAGAACTTAGTAAAGAAGGCTTTAAAAAGCTTGGACCTGTGGTGGAAATTTTAGCAGCAGCTGAAGGGCTTGATGGGCATAAAAATGCCGTGAGTTTAAGATTAGAAAGTCTAAAATGAGTGCAAAAATTTTATTTATCGATAGAGATGGCACGCTCATTGATGAGCCAAAAGATGATTTTCAAATCGATTCTTTAGAAAAGCTTGAGTTTGAAAAAGGTGCTATCAATGCACTGTTAAAGTTAAAAAATTTTGGTTTTAAATTTGTTATGGTAAGTAATCAAGATGGTTTAGGCACAAATTCTTTTCCTAGGGAAAATTTTGACAAGGCTCATGAAAAAATGCTAAGTGTTTTTCAAAGTTGTGGTATAGAATTTGAAGATATTTTTATATGCCCACATTTTGAGCATGAAAATTGCGCCTGTAGGAAGCCAAAAACTGCCATGCTTGAAAACTATATCAAAAATAAACTTTATGACAAAAATAAAAGTTTTGTCATAGGCGATAGAGACAGCGATATGCTTTTGGCGCAAAATCTTGAAATTCAAGGTTTAAAATATGATAAAAACGATTTTAACTGGGAGCAAATCGCTGATTTTATCTTGCAAAATTACCGCAGTGCCTGCATAGAGCGTAATACCAAAGAAACTCAAATTCAAGTTAAAATAGCTTTTAATGAAAAAGCAAAAGCTGATATAAAAACAAATATCGCATTTTTTGATCATATGTTAGAGCAAATTGCTACGCATGCAAATATATCTTTAGAGATAAAATGTAAAGGGGATTTAGAGGTTGATGAACATCACAGCGTAGAAGATGTCGCGCTTGCTTTGGGAGAGGCTATCAAAAGCGCACTTGATCAAAAAATAGGCATTGCAAGATATGGCTTTGTTTTGCCTATGGATGAGTGCTTGGCAAGTTGTGCGATTGACTTTTGTAATAGACCGCATTTAGTTTATAAGGCTAAATTTAAAAAAGAAAAGCTTGGAGAATTAAGCACAGAAATGATAGAGCATTTTTTCTACTCACTAAGTTATGCTATGGGTGCGAGTTTGCATTTAAAAGTTAAAGGCAAAAACGATCATCACAAGGCCGAAGGACTTTTTAAAGCCTTTGCAAGAGCTTTAAAAATGGCTATAAAAATAGAAAATGAAAACCTAGCAAGCTCTAAAGGAGTGATATGAAACTAGTTATTATAGATACAGGTTGTGCGAATTTAGCTTCTCTTGCTTTTGCAATTGAGCGTTTAGGACAAAAAAGTATCATCACGCATGATTTAAAAGAACTTTCACAAGCAGATAAGCTTTTGCTTCCTGGGGTTGGTACAGCAGCTAAAGCAATGGCTAATCTAAAAGCACTTAATTTAGAAAATTTTATCCAAACTACCACAAAACCACTTTTAGGTATTTGTCTTGGTATGCAAATTTTGGGTAAATTTTCAGAAGAATTACACCAAAAAACACTTGGTATTATGCCTTTTGATACGCAAAAATTCCAAGAAAAAGCAAATTTTACTTTCCCGCATATGGGGTGGAATCAAGTCTTTAGCTCACATGAACTTTTTAAAGGCTTGGATGGAGCTTATTTTTATTTTGTGCATAGTTATTGTGTGGGCTTAAATGAATACACCATCGCAGAGTGTGAGTACTCTACTAAATTTAGTGCAAGTTTAAACAAAGACAATTTTTATGGCGTGCAGTTTCACCCTGAAAGAAGTGGCGAAGTGGGTGAAGTATTATTAAAAAATTTCATAAATATGTAGGTAAAAATGCAAACTCAAATCATTCCAGCATTAGACTTAATAGATGGCAAAGTAGTAAGGCTTTATAAAGGTGATTATGCTAAAAAGCAAGAATACGGCTTTGATCCTTTAGCTAAATTTCAAGAGTATGAGGCTCAAGGCATTGCTTGGCTTCACTTGGTGGATTTAAGCGGTGCAAAAGATCCTAGTAAAAGACAACTAAAACTCATAGAAAACCTAGCTTCAAAAATTAGAGTAAATCTTCAAGTAGGCGGAGGAATTCGCACTAAAGATGAGGTTAAAGCTTTGTTTGATAGTGGTGTTAAACGCGTAGTTATAGGCTCTTTAGCGGTTAAAAACAAAGCCTTTACACAAGAGCTTTTAAATGAATTTGGTGTAGAAAGTATAGTCTTAGCACTTGATAGTATTTGCGTTAAAGATGAGTTTTTTGTGGCCGTTGATGCATGGAGTAAAACAAGCGATGAAAAATTATTTGAGCTTTTAAATTTTTATAAAGATGTAAAGCATATTTTATGCACAGATATTTCTAAAGATGGCACGATGAGTGGGGCAAATATAACTTTATACAAAGCTTTGCATGAAAAATTTCCGCATTTACAAACCCAAGCAAGCGGAGGTGTGGCAAGTTTAGAAGATTTTAAAAAGCTAAATGGCATAGTAAGTGGTATCATCGTAGGTAAAGCCTTGCTTGATAAAGAATTTAACATAAAGGAGGCTAAAGAATGCTTGCAAAACGCATAATTGCGTGTTTGGATGTAAAAGATGGTAGAGTAGTTAAAGGGGTGCAGTTTAAAAACCATGAAGATATGGGCGATATCATCGAGCTTGCTAAATTTTACTCACAAAATGGCATTGATGAGCTAGTATTTTATGATATAACCGCTTCAGCTAAAAATGAGCGCATTGATAGGACTTGGGTAAGCAAGGTAGCACAAAACATCTCTATACCATTTTGTGTTGCAGGTGGCATAAAAAGCGAAGATGACGCAAAAGAGCTTTTGGCAAATGGTGCTGATAAAATTTCTATTAATTCCCCTGCTTTAAATGATCCTGATTTAATCTCACGCCTTGCAAAAAGCTTTGGAGTGCAATGCGTAGTCGTAGGTATAGATACTTTTAAAGACGAAAACAACGAGCTTTTAGTCTATAAATACACCGGAGATGAGAGTAAATCTCATCATAGTGGTAAAAAAACACTAGAATGGGTAAAGCAAGTATGTGAGCTAGGAGCCGGTGAAATCGTGTTAAATATGATGAATCAAGATGGCATGAGAAAGGGCTATGATCTTGATCAACTTGCTAAAGTTAGACAGATTTGCCCTGTGCCTTTAGTGGCAAGCGGTGGTGCAGGGGCCAAAGAGCATTTTTTAGATGCTTTTAAACTTGGTGTTGATGGAGCTTTAGCAGCTTCAGTGTTTCATAAAAAACTTATAGATATTAAAGAATTAAAACTATTTTTAAAAGATCAAGGCATACAAATTCGTATTTAAAGGAAAAGCTATGAAGATAAATGAAGAAGAATTTATAAAAAGCATTAACTGGCAAAAGGTTAATAACCTTGTTCCTGTGATCATTCAAGATTATCATTCTTGTGAAGTTTTAATGCAAGGTTTTATGAATGAACAAGCTCTAAGAGAGAGTTTTAAGCACCAAAAAGTTGTGTTTTACTCACGTACTAAAGAGCGTTTGTGGATGAAGGGTGAGCAAAGTGGGAATTTTTTGCATATTATAGATATGGGGCTTGATTGTGATAGAGATTGTATCTTGATTTTAGTTAAACCTAGCGGGGCTACTTGTCACACAGGCGATACTTCTTGCTTTGAAACACTTTCTAAAAAGGCTGATTTTGTATTTTTATCGCGTCTTGAAAGGCTGATTAATTCTCGTAAAAGTACCTGTGCAAGTTCTTCTTACACAGCTGAGCTTTTTTCAAAAGGCACTAAACGCATAGCGCAAAAAGTAGGCGAAGAAGGCGTTGAAACCGCTTTGGCTGCTACTGTTAAAGACAAAGATGAGCTGATAAATGAAGCAGCTGATTTACTTTATCATTTAGAAGTGTTATTAGCTGATGCGGATTTGAGTTTAAATGATGTGATTGCTAAATTAAAAGAAAGAAATAAAAGTTAAGCGTGATTTCTCACGCTTAATTAAGCAATATTTTTGAAAAGATTCATTAACTATATCGAGTAATTTTAAAAAAACTTTACACATTAAAATCTAATTTTTGATTTATTTTCTACTTTTTAATTTCATTTCATTTGTATTTTTGGAACACTTATTGCTTTATATCTGCATAAGCAATAGAAGATTGTGAGATATTCACAAAGCAATATTTTTTAAAGGATTTAATTATGATGAGATCTCTTTGGGCTGGGGTTTCTGGACTCCAAGCACACCAATACGCAATGGATGTAGAAGGTAATAACATAGCCAATGTTAATACATTTGGTTTTAAATATTCTCGTGCGGATTTCTCAACGCTTATGAGTCAAACTTCTAAGATAGCTACAGCTCCAGATGGTAACCTAGGTGGTAAAAATCCTATGCAAGTAGGACTTGGTGCAGGTGTAAATTCTACTACTAGAATTCACTCTCAAGGTAATATCCAAACCACAGATAAAAACACCGATATGGCTATCAATGGTGATGGATTTTTCATCGTTTCAAATGATGGTGGTACTACTCAGTATTATACCCGTGCAGGGGACTTTAAAACAGATGCAGTGGGAAATTTCGTAGATAATAACGGCTATACCGTTCAAGGTTGGAACTATAATCAAGAAACAGGACAAATTGACTCTTCAACCTCAGTAGGCGATATAGTGATCCCACCTGGTATGAGTATGCCTGCTAGACCAAGTACTTCAGTAAGTCTTACAGCAAATTTAGATAGTGGTAATACCCTAGGTGCTAATGCTTCTGCTAAAAGACCTATTTATGCATTAGATTCTACTCATGGTCATAGGGAAGATACAGGAACGGCTGTAGATGAAAATGATACAGGACATACCGAGTTTTATACTACTTCAAAAAGTGGAGCCCAAGTAACTGAAAAAGGTATTGATATGGGCGTAGTATTTAATGCTCAGGGTGAGGGTTTAAACCTAAGAGATGGGCAAGGTATATGGGTGAGTTATGCGGATGCTAAGTGGCAATCTACTCAACAATTTAATACTAGCTTGCCAACAAATGCTGCTGATATTCAAACTGATACAGACTATACATTTTGGGGATTTACTAGAGCTGATGGAACTCAAGTGCCTGCTACTTTAGATATCACTATCAATGGAACTAGAATTCAAGCTACAGGTGTAGGACAAGATACTTTTATCAATGCTATCAATGCTAAGACATCAGAAACAGGCGTAGTAGCTTCTATAGTAGATGGTAGAATGACTTTTACTAATGATAATAGCACAGGAACTACATCTAAAACAAAAAATATTAATATTAGTGTAAATAATACAACAAATACAGCAGGACAAGCTATAAGACCTACTGGAGACATAGCACAATTGCAACCACCTGCGGCCGGAAATACTATTTTAGGTGGACAAAATGGACCTATAAGTGTTGTAACTGCTCATGAGTATATTTATAGTGCAAATAGTGTAGATATAGGTGCTAATCCTGATCCAAATGAAATAGATACTTGGCCTGATATGGCAGGAAGAAGAACTTTCCATACTACTGAGGATTTAAGAGAGCTTTTACAAAGAGATGCAAGATGGGCTGTAGACTATGATGGAAATGGCACAAGAGAACAGGCTGATGCAAACGCTGGTGTAAAAGTAGTGGTAGAAAGTGATGGTAGATTTAAAATCACAAATCCTGCAGATCAAAATGCAAAAGATATGACTTTTAAGGTTACAGGCTATTCTAATGAGGCTAATAAAATTTCTACTAATGATAAATTTACAGCGATGTTTAGCGCCTTAGATGGAAATTTCAATGCAGGTAATAATGAAAAATACTCTCAAGATATGTATTTATCAGCGCACACAGCTAGTATAGAAATTTTTGACTCACTAGGAACTAGACATGAGCTAACTGTGCAATTTACCAAGCAAAGTAAAACAGCAGATGGTGGAGCTGAATGGTCTATCATCATCTCAGTACCTGAGCCTGCAGAGATAAATTTTAGTGGAGATGGTGCTCCAGGAAACATAGTAGTAGGAAATTTAAGATTTGGTAACGATGGCTCTTTACAAAGTTATACACCAAATGTATTGAATTTCACTGGAAATAATGGCTCAAAACCTGATCAAGTTATAAAACTTGACTTTGGTACAACAGGTGGTTTTGATGGTTTAACAAGCTATGATAAAGACTCGGCTACTACTAAACAAGAAACTGATGGCTACACAGGGGGTAATCTAAAACCAGATGCATTAAGAACTGATGAGAATGGTTATATCTATGGAGAATTTACAAATGGTAAAACTCTAGCTTTAGCTAAGGTTGCTCTAGCTACTTTCCCAAATAACATGGGTCTTGAAGAAATGGGTAATAACCTTTTCAAAGCGACAGCAAACTCAGGAACACCTACTATAGGTCATGCTGGTGAAGGTGGTAGAGGGGGCTTAAAAGGCTCAGCCATAGAAATGTCAAACGTGGATTTAAGTCGCGCATTAACCGAGCTTATCGTAATCCAAAGGGGTTATCAAGCAAACTCAAAAACGATTACCACAAGTGATCAGCTTTTAAATACTTTGCTTCAATTAAAACAATAATTTTAACCCAAGGTTTTTAAAACCTTGGGATCAAGCTTTACAAGGTTATCAAGGTAGCCTTGTAATACTTGATGACCTTGAAGCCTTCAATCTATTGCTAACTCACTTCTTTCTTGCCTTAAGGAGTGAGTAGCATGATTTGCATATCGACAAGAAAAAATAAAAATTTATAAACTTAATTATCTACTATAGTTTTAATCATTGCAAATTTAAAATATTTTGTTTTGCTATCATGATTAAAAACGCTAAAATTATCAAGAAAAATATAAATATTATTTGTTGATGTAAAGTTTTTTGAAAAAGGTTCGATATAGTCAGTGAATCTTTTCAAAAATATTGCTTAATTAAGCGTGAGAAATCACGCTTAACTTCTTTTTGATTTTACTTAACTTTCTTTTATTAATCAAACTCAGATAAGAAATCAAAGATAAAAATGCACAAGTTCCTAAAATAAACGATAAAAATATAGGTGTATTAGCATTTAAAAGACTTACTAAAAATGCCATCACTCCCGCCATAGCAAATTGCGCTGCCCCTAAGAGTGCTGAAGCACTACCTGCATTTTGTTTTGATCTTGCCATAGCTAAAGTGGTGGTATTTGGCAGGATAAAACCCAAACTTGCTATGATAAAACACAAAGGAATTTCAAAAGCCCAAAAACCTAGATCAAAAGTTGCTCCTAAAATGAGTAAAAAGGTTAAAAAAGTAATCATCATAAGCGCTCTTGGTAAAACATAATAAGGCGAGAGTTTAAGAACTATTCTTGCGTTTATATTAGCACATACAACAAAACTTAAAGCATGAGCTCCAAAAAGGGCTGCGTATTGTTGAGGGCTGAGTTCAAAAACACGAGTAAAAACAAAAGATGAACCGGTTAAATAAGCAAAAAAACCTGCAAAGATTAAATTCCCACAAAGCAAATACACCACAAACCGACGATCTTTTAAGATTTTTTTGTAACTTTTTGCAACTTCTTTGTGATTAAATTTCTTACCTTGGGTGTTGAGGTTGCTTTCTTTTAAGGAAAAAATAACAAGCATAAATAAAATAAAACCTAAGATAAATAATGTCAAAAATATACTACGCCAAGAAAAAAACTCAAGCAAAATCCCACCAAAAGTAGGAGAGAGCATAGGCGCCAAAGAAGTAAAAACCATCATCAAAGCATAAACCCCTGCTGCTTCTTTAAGCTCAAAAACATCATTTACTATAGCTCTTGCTACAACTACGCCCACACAACCTCCCAAAGCTTCAAAAAAACGCAAAGCTATAAAAGCATGAATGGAATCAACTAAAACACAAGCAATACTTGAAGAAATAAAAAGAAAAAGTCCTATATATAAAGGTTTTTTTCTGCCATATACATCACTTAATGGCCCATAAAAAAGCTGACCCAAAGAAAAGGCTATAAAAAAACTTGCAAGAGAAAGTTGAGTGTAAAAAGAATTTGTTTGAAAGCTTTTTTCTACCTCATTTAAAGCAGGTAAATACATATCAGTTGAAAGTGGTGCTATGGCAGATAAAAAGCC
This sequence comes from Campylobacter sp. CNRCH_2015_0338h, assembly GCF_025772785.1. Classification (NCBI taxonomy): domain Bacteria; kingdom Pseudomonadati; phylum Campylobacterota; class Epsilonproteobacteria; order Campylobacterales; family Campylobacteraceae; genus Campylobacter; species Campylobacter sp. CNRCH_2015_0338h. Next base: position 22,306 of record NZ_JAKMST010000005.1, on the reverse strand, counting down.
TAGTATGAAAATGAGTTTGAGTTTTTCAAAACCTTTTATTTGAGTGCGTTTTTGCATACAAAATCCTAAAATATTTTTACCATTGTATAGCAAAAAGTCTAAAATAAACAATAATTTACATTTTTTAAAGGCAAATAAGATAAAATTAAATTAAAAAACAATCAAGGAAAAGTTATGAATATGCCTTTTAGTGATGAGGAATTAATCGAACCTGTAAAAGCAAGTTTGGCTAAAACTATGCATATTTTAGAAAATGATGGTGGAGGACTTGATTTTTTAGGGGTTAAAAATGGCGTGGTTTATGTGAAATTAATCGGAGCTTGTCATGGCTGTCCTTCAAGTGGAACGACTTTGAAATATGGTTTAGAAAAACAGCTTAAAATCGACATACACCCAGATATAACTATAGTAAATTTAGCAGGCGGGGAAAGCGAATTTGCAAAATTATAAAAAAATAGCCATAGAATGCTTTTATAAAAAAGATTTTAAAAACGCTAAGATGTATTTTTCTCTTGCTTATGAAAAGCGTAAAAATAAAAGACTTTTAACTTTTATCAACATTTGCGATTTAGCTTTAAAAAGTCCTGAAGAAGCTTTTGTGTTTTTTGAGTTTTTTATGCAAAATTATAAAAATACTAAAGTAGATAAAGATATTGAAAAACTCATTAGTCTTAGTCAAAGTGTGCAGTTTGAAGAAGAAAGTGAAGACTTTGAAGGTTTGAGCTATCAAGATTTTTTACTTAGCGAAGCAAAAGTTGGGTTTAAACAGGCCTTAGAAAATGTTATAATATCGAATAAACTTATCATTAATGATAAAGAAGATTTTGTGGATTTTTTAGAAAAACTTTTAGAGCATGGTTATAAAGATATGCTTGTAGCCTATATGGAAGATGTTTCGGTGCATTTTTATTCTAATTATAGATTTATCAAGCTTAGTGAGAAAATCAAGGAATTAAATTATGATAGTAAAGATTGAAAATACTTTCATTTGTGATAATTCTAATGAATGCGAAAAAGATTGTTTTTTCTTAAAAACTGCTCAAAATGAAAAATTTCTTCATCAAGCTTTAGAAAAACAAGCAAAAGTTATAAATATAGCTGAGTGCAAGAAACTTTTAAATATAGATGAAAATATAAAAATCATAGGCATTACAGGCACAAATGGCAAGACAACTACTGCAGGGGCTATTTACTCTATCTTGCTTGATTTAGGTTATAAATGTGCCTTGATGGGAACTAGGGGTAGTTTTATAAATGATAAAAATATCACTCCAAAAGGCTTAACCACTGCTCCTATTTTGCAAACCTTAGAGCTTTTATCTTTAGCAAGTAAGGAAAAATGTGAATTTTTAATTATGGAAGTAAGCTCACATGCTTTGGTACAAAACCGCATTGAAGGGCTTGAGTTTAAGGCTAAAATTTTTACGAATATCACTCAAGATCATTTAGATTTTCATGGAAGCTTTCAAAACTATCAAGCGGCAAAAGAAAGTTTTTTTACCGATGAGTGTATGAAATTTATCAATAAAGACGCAAAAGCTATAAATTTTAATGTCAAAGGTGTTTTTACTTATGGAGTAGAAAATCCAAGTTATTATCATATCAAAGCTTATGCTTTAAAAAATGGCATTGAAGCTGTGGTAAATTTTGGCAAAGAAACTTTTATGATTGATTCTTCTTTGGTAGGGCTTTTTAATCTTTATAATCTTTTGGCTGCAAGTGCTTGTGTGAATGAACTTGTTAAGCCAAATTTAAAAGAACTTGAAAAGGCCATTAGTAATTTTGGCGGCATTGAGGGTAGAATGCAAGTGGTTGCAAAAGATGTGATTGTGGATTTTGCTCATACGCCCGATGGTATAGAAAAAGTTTTAGATGCTTTAAAATATCGCGATTTGATTGTAGTTTTTGGAGCGGGGGGAGATAGGGATAAAACTAAGCGTCCATTAATGGCTAAAATCGCCAAACATTATGCTAAAAAACTCATCATCACAAGTGATAATCCACGCTCAGAAGAGCCTATGGATATCATTAATGATATTTTAAGTGGTATAGAAAAAGATGAGAGTGTTTTTATAGAATGTGATAGAAAAGAAGCAATCAAAAAAGCATTAGAGCTTAAAACGAAAAATGATTTTGTAGTGATTTTGGGTAAGGGCGATGAGACTTATCAAGAGATTAAAGGAGTAAAATATCCTTTTAATGATAAAGAAGTGGTATTAGAGATATTAAAAGAAGGAAAATAAATGTTTGAAAATATGGATTTTTCTAAAATGGGTGAGCTTTTAACTAAGGCTCAAGAAAAAGCAAATGAATTAGAGCAAGAAGCTTTAAAAAAAGAATTTAGCGCAAAAAGTGGCGGTGGTTTAGTAAAAGTTAGCGCTAATGGAAAAGGTGAAATCATCGATATAAATATTGATGATTCTTTGCTTGAAGATAAAGAATCTATGCAAATTTTATTAATCGCTGCGATTAATGATGTAATGAAAATGGTAGAACAAAATAAAAAATCAATGGCTAGTAATTTATTTAGCGGAATGGGAATGCTATGAGAATTTTACTTTGTATTTTGGGTATAACTGGTGTACTTTTTGCTGTGCCAAGACCGACTTTTAATGATTTTTTGGGTTGTTATGAAAAAAATAAAGCTAGTATGTTAATTTATGAAGGATTACCTGCTTTTGCTTTAAATGAAAACACTCTAGCAGTAGTTAAAACTAAAAATGCAAAATTAAATAGCTATACTAAATATGATCCTTTTTTAAATTTATATTTAGTAAAAACTGATTTTAGTTTAATCCCAGCGCCTATGGGAAATGAAGAAGAATTAACACGCAATAGCTGGGTGGGAATTTTAGATAATAACCAAAGTTATATAGGGCATTTAAAGTATTTTGGACAAAGTTTAACAGAGCGTGATCAACTTGATTTTACTTCTAAAATCGGAGAGCTTAACTCACCATGTTGTAAAATGCTTGGTATAAGCTTAGAAGATGGCAAACTTATAGGTAATCGCTATTTAAAACACTTTGCAAAATATCCTGATGTTTATTGGGGTGATATAGGTGTGGATTTTGATATGCGTGATGGCAAAATTTATGTTAAAAATGTGCGTAAAAATGGACAATTTTTACTTAATGATGAGCTTGTGAGCGTAGATGGACAAGTTTATGATGATATAAGAAAATTAAATGAGAAAATTTTATTTGCTGATCGTGGTGCAACTTTGTATTTTAATATGCTAAGGGATAATAAAGATGTAAATATTTCTACGACAGTTTTTGATAAAGATTTGGGTATATTTGCTAAACCTAAAAAAGTAGTTCAAGCTAAGCCAACTTCTTTTTATAGCAATCTAGGATTGCGCGTAGATATGAAAATGAATGTTACAGAGGTAACTCCAAATTCTAAAGCGCAAATGGCTGGATTTTTAAAAGGGGATAAAATTTTAAGAATTAATAATCAAAAAATCAATAATTTCAATGAGCTTCAAGCCATATTAACTCAAGCTAATACTTTTGATGTTTTAGTTTCAAGACAAGCAAGTAATATCCCTTCAGCGAAAAATAATGATTTTGAGCATTTTAATAAAGGATACTTTGACTTTTTTATAAGGCTAAATAAGTGATTTTAGAAAAATTCAAACAGCATTTAGAGCAAAATTTTCCAAAAACTCAAAGCTTTCATCCATTTTTCAATGAAGCTTTAAAATGGATGTTAGAAGCTGGTGGGAAGCATTTTAGAGCCCAACTTCTTTTGGGTATAGTGAATGCTAAAAATCCTGCTTTGTTTGAAAAGGCTTTAAATGCAGCTTTGGCTTTGGAATTTATCCACACTTACTCTTTAATACATGATGATTTGCCTGCTATGGATAATGCTTCTTTGCGCAGAGGAAAGCAAACTTTACATAAAAAATATGATGAAACCACAGCTATTTTAGTAGGTGATGCTTTAAATACCGAAGCTTTTTTACTACTTTCTAAACTTGATTTAAAAGAAAATGTTAGATTAAAACTCATAGAAACTCTAGCTTTTAATGCAGGGCTTGGTGGTATGATCATTGGTCAGGCTATTGATTGTTATTTTGAAGATATACCTTTAAATTTAGAACAAGTTGAGTTTTTGCATATCCATAAAACTGCAAGATTGATCGCAGCAGCTTTAAAAATGGGCTGTGAAATTTGTGAGTTAGATGAAAAAGAATGCGAGCAAATTTATGAAATAGGGCTTTTGATAGGATTAGTTTTTCAAATTAAAGATGATATTATCGATGCGACTTTAGACACGAAAGAAGCAGGAAAACCAACTCATAATGATTTGCATAAAAATTCTTTTGTAAAACTTTTGGGTTTAGAAGGTGCTAAAAAGGCAAAAGATGATAAAATAGCTTTATGCGAAGAAAAAATAAAAAATTTAGATTCTAAGCTTGCTAATGAGCTTCAAATTTTGATTGATAAATATTTAAAAGGTTAAACAATGTTACAAAAACAAGCTAACACTATAAGATTTTTATGTGCAGATATGATACAAAAGGCAAATTCAGGCCATCCAGGCGCGCCTATGGGTTTAGCAGATATTATGAGTGTTTTAAGTGCTCATTTAGTGCATAATCCAAAAGATCCTACATGGTTAAACCGCGATAGATTAGTCTTTTCAGGCGGTCATGCTAGTGCTTTACTTTATAGCTTTTTGCATTTGAGTGGTTATGATGTAAGTTTAGAGGATTTAAAAAATTTCCGTCAATTACACTCTAAAACCCCAGGTCATCCTGAAATTTTCACTCCAGGCGTTGAAATTGCTACAGGACCTTTAGGACAAGGCATTGCAAATGCGGTTGGTTTTGCTATGGCGGCTAAAAAGGCGAGTTTACTTTTGGGTGAGGATATTATCAATCACAAAGTATATTGTTTGTGTGGTGATGGAGATTTACAAGAAGGAATTTCTTATGAGGCTTGTTCTTTAGCAGGACTTCACAAACTTGATAATTTAATCATCATTTATGATAGTAATAATATTTCAATCGAAGGTGATGTGGCTATTGCCTTTAATGAAAATGTAAAAGAGCGTTTTAGAGCGCAAAATTTTGAAGTGCTTGAGATAGATGGGCATGATTTTGAGCAAATTGATTTGGCATTAAAAACAGCTAAAGAAAGTAAAAAGCCTTGTTTAATCATCGCTCATACTACCATAGCTAAAGGAGCTTTGGAGCTTGAAGGAAGCCATCATTCTCACGGAGCGCCTTTGGGTGAAGAGCTTATTAAAAAGGCAAAAGAGGCTTTAGGTTTTGATCCACAAAAAACTTTTGAAATCCCAGAAGAAGTTAAAATTCGCTTTAATGCTGCAATAGAGCTTGGAGATTTAGCACAAGCTAAGTGGAATCAAAAAGTGCAAAATTTAAATGCAGAAAAACAAGCTTTATTAAAAGAGCTTTTAGAGCCTGATTTTTCAAAAATACAATTTCCTGATTTTAAAGGAAAAGATCTAGCCACTAGAGATAGCAATGGTATGATTTTAAATGCTATCGCTAAAGCTTTACCGGGGTTTTTAGGTGGTAGTGCAGATTTAGGTCCTTCAAATAAAACCGAGCTTAAAGATATGGGGGATTTTCCAAATGGAAAAAATATCCACTATGGTATAAGAGAGCATGCAATGGCTGCTATATCAAATGCTTTTGCTAGATATGGTTTGTTTTTGCCTTATTGTGCTACATTTTTTATATTTAGTGAGTATTTAAAACCTGCTGCAAGAATAGCAGCTTTGATGAGGGCTAAACACTTTTTCATTTTTACTCACGATAGTATAGGGGTTGGCGAAGATGGCCCAACACACCAACCTATAGAGCAACTTAGCACTTTTAGAGCTATGCCAAATTCATTGACATTTAGAGTAGCTGATGGGGTTGAAAATGTCAAAGCATGGCAGATTGCACTTAAAACTAATATGCCAAGCGTTTTTGTTTTATCACGCCAAAAATTAAATGCTTTAAGTGAGCCTGTTTTTGGAGATGTGGAAAATGGGGCTTATTTATTAGAAGAAAATGCAAATGCGCAATTTACACTTTTAGCAAGCGGTAGTGAGGTATCATTGTGTTTAAAAGTAGCTAAGATTTTAAAAGAAAAAGGTGTGATTGTTAATGTAGTTTCTATGCCTTGTTATGAATTATTCATCGCTCAAGAAAAATCTTATAAAGAAAGAATTTTACAAGGTAAGGTTATAGGTGTTGAAGCTGCAAATTCAAATGAGCTTTATAGAATTTGTGATGAGTTTTATGGCATAGAAAGTTTTGGTGAGAGTGGTAAAGATAAAGATGTATTTGAGCATTTTGGATTTAGTGAGGAAAAATTAAGCTCATATGTTTTAAGTTTATGTAATGAAAAATAAAATCATCAAAGACATTAAAAACCAAGAATGTGTTTTTAGTGTTTTTGGTATATGGGATAAAACTAGCGTAGGAAAATCGGAAAAATTAGATTTTCCTACTCAAAAAAATATTATTTTTGATTTTGCAAATTTAGATTTTATAGATACTGCTGGGATTAGGTATTTTCTAGCTTTAGAAAATGAACTTAAGCAAAAAGGTTTTGAGTTTAGTAGGATAAATCTTAAAAGCGAACATGCTAAGCTTTTTGAACTTTGTCAAAAACACTATAAAAGTTTTCATAATACTCATGAAAATAAAAAAACAATCAAAGACTTTTTTGAAAATTTAGGAAAAAAGGTTGTTGAATCTTTTACACTTTTGGTGCAGTTTTTAAATTTCATAGGGCTTATTATTTATACTTGTTTTAAAACACTTTTAAACCCTAAAAAACTTCGTTTTAGGGCATTTTTATATCATGTAGAAAATAGTGCTATTAATGCTTTGCCTATTATTATGCTAACCTCATTACTTGTGGGTGTGGTGCTTGCTTATCAAGCTGCGTATCAACTTGCACAATTTGGAGCTAATATTTACATTGTTGATTTAATGGGAATTTCTGCTACTAGAGAACTTGCGCCATTAATTAGCGCTATTGTTATAGCTGGTAGGAGTGCAAGTTCTTATACAGCTCAAATTGGAGTGATGAAACTTACTGATGAAATTGATGCGATGAAAACTATGGGTTTTAAAGAAAGTGAATTTATCATTTTACCTAGAGTTTTGGCCTTAGCACTTGCCATGCCTTTAGTGGTAATAGTAGCTGATATTTTAAGTATTATAGGTGGAATTGTAGTTGCTTGGTTTAGTTTAGAAATTAGTGCGAGTGAGTTTATGAGTCGCTTTAAAGAAGCAGTGGAGTTAAAACATATCATCATAGGACTTATAAAGGCACCTATTTTTGGATTTTTGATTGCTTCTATTGCTTGTTTTAGAGGATTTTTTGTGCAAAAAACCACCGAAAGTATAGGTGTTTATACGACAAAAAGCGTGGTAAATGCTATTTTTTGGGTGATAGCTTTTGATGCGATTTTTTCTGTATTTTTAACAAAGGCTGGATTTTGATTATAAAGGCTAAAAATATCAGCACTTATTTTGGAAGTAAATGTGTACATGAAGATATTAGCTTTGAAGTGCAAGATAATGAAATTTTTGGCATTTTAGGTGGTAGTGGTAGTGGCAAATCTGTACTTTTAAGACAAATGTTAATGCTTGAGCATTTTGACAAGGGTGAGTATGAAATTTTAGGCAAGAGATTAAAAAATATAAGCGATGAAGATGCTTTATTTTTACAAAAACAATGGGGTGTTGTTTTTCAATATGGAGCATTATTTAGCTTTTTTAATATACTTGAAAACATTAGTATACCTTTAGTTGAATATACAAAACTTAGCAAAAACGATATCAAAGAAATAGCCATGATGAAGCTTAAAATGGTGGGACTTGATGAGAGTGTAGCTAAGCTTTATCCAAGTGAATTAAGCGGGGGTATGAAAAAAAGAGTGGCTATAGCTAGAGCTTTGGCACTTGATTCTAAATTGCTTTTTTTAGATGAGCCAACTTCAGGGCTTGATCCTTATAGTTCGAGAGAATTTGATGAGTTGCTTTTGAGTTTAAAACAAAGCTTTAAATTATGTGTGGTTTTAATTACTCACGATAAAGAAAGTATGAAAAATGTATTAAATCGCTTTTTGATTATAGAGAATAAAAAAGTTGGTTTTTTGGGAAATGTTGAGACTTTACAAGAGCAAAATCCAAGACTTTATGAGAGGTTTATGCAATAATGGAAAATAAAGCAAATTATATTTTGATTGGAATTTTTGTTAGTATATTATTTTTTATTAGCTTGTTTTTTATAGTGTGGTATGGGAATTTAAAAGATGAAAAATCTTTTAAATATTATGAAATTTATATGGAAGAATCAGTTGCAGGGCTTAGCGTCAAAGCTCCGGTTAAATTTTTAGGGGTTGATGTTGGAAGTGTTGAAAATATCAGCATAGATAGTTCAAGTAATCAACTAAGAGTGAAAATCTTAGTCAAGCTTGATTCTGATTTAGCGGTTAAAACAGATACTTATGCAAGCTTACAAATTCAAGGTATAACAGGATTTAAGTTTATTCAGCTTGCAGGGGGTAGTGAGGAAGCTAGTGTTTTAAAAGCAGATGGTGATGTATATCCTATTATAAAATCAAAAGAAAGTTTTTTTGCAAGCATAGATAAACAAACTTCAAATTTATTAGAATTAATTACCAGTTCAAAAATAAAACTAGAAAGTCTCTTAAGTGATAAAAATTTAAAAAACATAGAGCGTATTTTACAAAATACATCCGAGTTTTCTGCGTATTTAAATACTAAAGCACCAGTATTTTTGGAAAATTTAAATAAAACAAGCTCTAGACTTGGTAAAAGTTCAGATGATTTTTCAAATTTTTTAAATAATGCCAATGGCCAACTTAATGAGCTTAATAAAAGCAGAATGCTTTTAAATGAAAATTTAGATATTTTAAGAGTTTTGTTTTTAGATTTTACACAATTATTAAAAAATTTAAAGCAAAATCCTTCAGATGTGATTTATAAAGATAAAGCTATTCAATATGCTCCAGGAGAATAAAATGAAATTTTTATATATTAGTTTAATAGCTATTTTTTTTAGTGCTTGTTCTTTGATTAGTCCAAATCAAACTTTGCCTGCAAATAAATATTTTAGCATTAATTTAGAAAAGCTAGAGCAAAGTCAAAATAAAGTAAAAAATTCTACCATCATGGTTTCTTTACCTAAGGGCTTATCTTATACTAATGAAATTTTTTATAAAAAAAATCATGTTGTTAATGCTTATGCTTATCATTTTTGGAAAGAAAATCCTGCTTTGATGATTAAAACTTTTTTGGAATTTCATTTACAAGATTTAGGAGTATTTAAAGCGGTTTTAAACCAAGATAGTCTAGCTAGTGCTGATTATGTTTTAGAAAGTAAAGTAGATATTTTAGAGCAAGATTTTAGTGATGAGGTGCATTCTAAAATAAAATTAGGCATTAATTTAAATTTGGTGCAAATAAACACTAAAAAACTTATAGCAAGTAAGTATTTTTACTATGAAAAAGAATTAAATGATAATAACCCTCAAATTTTAATCCAAAATTATGATGAGGTTTTTTTGCTTTTTGCTAAAGATTTTAGAGTTTGGGTAGATCAAAATTTGGAATAAAAAATGCTTTTCTTGTTATAGCAATAACAAGGAAGGTGTATTATGAGAGATGAATTAGAAATCTTACAAAAGCATTTAGGACAAGTAGGTTCAAATATAGATGGTGCAAATTTAAAACATCAAACACAAAAATTTAGCGAAGATATTACCGATGCAAATGATTTTGTTGGTGCTTTGCAAATTTTAGATTCTTCGTTGAAAAAAATTTCAAAACTTTTAGAAGATAAAAACTATGAAGATGTGCAAGATAAAGTATTAATCGCAAGTGAAAGTTTAAAAATAGTAGATAATTGCTCGTTTTTAGGAAATGCTTTATTTGATAATAATTATAATGTAAATGTAGGCTCAAAGGCTTTTGCTTTTGAAATTTACAACCCTTTAAAAATTTTAGAAACTAGTGATTATGAGGGTATGAAAGCTTATATAATAGATAAAAGAGAAGAAATAGCTTCTATGCTTAGTGATCTTGCAGTGGCTATTGCTACTTATAGTCCTAGTCAAAGTTTTGGCGGATCAAACCATGATTTTATGAATGATTTAGATTTTACTAAGCTTTTTAAATAATACTAAAGGCAAAAAGCCTTTAGTATGCGTTTTATTTAATAACTCCACAAGCCATTCTAGCGCCACCACCGCCAAGTGCTGCAGGATGATCGCTATGATTATCTCCTCCAAAATGTATCATTAAAGAGTGATTTTTAAGCTCATCAAGAGTTTTGATTTTTGGTGTTAATACAGGATTAGTTGCTTTGCCATCTTTTTCTACATAAAGTGGTGGTAAATCACCTCTGTGGCCTTTATCATCCCATGGGCTTGAGTGTGCGTCAGTTTTTTCAGGATCCCAGTGACCACCAGCTTTCATACCTAAACCCTTATCGGTTGCTCCACAATCAGCGTTTGCATGAACATGAAAACCATGAATTCCACTTTCTAAACCTTGAAGATTTGGGTAAAACGCTACCCCATAAGGAGTTTGTACTGCTACTACTTCACCTGCGTTTTTGTTGGCATTTTTATCAAGAATTTCCATTTTGATAACTAAATGATCTTTTTGTGCTTTTGGATTAAAATTTTCCAAATTTGCCCCAATTAAAAAACTTGATGCTAGTAAAGATCCTAGAATTATTTTTCTCATTTTCTCTCCTTTTGTTAAAAATTATTTTATTGTAGCATATATTATTAATGAAAAATTATTTTTTGTTATTTTTTATAAAATACAATAATCAAAAAACTTATAAAAAAAGGTTTTAATGTTAGTTTTTCCAAAAGATTTTGAAAAAGTGAGTCAAAAAGTTTTACATAATTCTTTATTTTCTTTGTGCCATTATCAAAAACAATCACCAAGTAATATAAGCCAAGAAGTGGTGTTTAAAGACTATACTTTGGTTTTTATATTAGAAGGTTCTAAAAGTATTTATACTATTGATAATCATTTTAAAGCAAACAAAGATGAAATTATTTTTTTCACAAAAAATTCCTTTTCTATTAGAGATTATTTAAATAGTGAAAATACTTATAAGTCTGTTATTTTATGTTTTAAAGAGAGTATTTTGATAGAGCTTGTTTTTAAATATCAAGATTTAATTTCTAAATTAAACTCTTTAGAGTATTCTAAAAGTTTATTTAGTTTAAAATCAGATTTTGTAACTAAGAGTATTTTTCAATCATTTTTACCTTATATAAACAGTTCTAAAAATAACGAATATTTGCTTAAATTAAAATTTGAAGAATTATTTTTATCTTTACTGTATAGTGAAGACAATGCAGAATTTTTAGCCTTTTTAAAAGCAATTTTAAGTGGTTTTAAATTAGATCTTTATCAGATGTTTGCATATTGTCAAAATGATTTTGAAAATGTGGCTTCTATGGCTAAATTTAGTAAAATGGATATAGCAAGCTTTAGTCGTAATTTTAAACAAAGTTTTGGAATAAGTCCTAAAGAATGGCTTGATAATAAGCGTTTTGAAAAAGCTAAATTTTTACTAGAATTTTCCACTAAGAATATCACTCAAATTTGCCATGATCTTGGATTTAATTCCCCTGCTTGGTTTATAGCAAGATATAAAAAAAGATATGGCATTACACCAAAACAAGAGCAAAAATCAAAAAACTTATATTTTTTGTCTTAAAAGTGATAGATTTTAATTTTAAATTATATTAAAATTTTTGAATAAAAATTAAGAAAGGTAACAATATGAAAAAAAGTATTTTAGCTTTAGCTTTATTTGCATTTTGTAGTGCAAATGCTTTAGAGGTGCAAGAATTTAAAGGTTTTGCACATCCTGAAAGTGTATATGTAGATGAAAGTGCGGTTTATGTGTCTAATGTAGGAAAAGAATTGGCTCCACTAAATAAAGATAATGATGGTTTTATTTCAAAGTTAGACAAAGATGGAAAAGTTGTAGAACTAGAATTTATCAAAAATCTTAATGCTCCAAAGGGTATGTCTAAAATAGCTGATGTTTTGTATGTTGTAGATATTGATGTCTTATATGGTTTTGATGTAAAAAGTAAAAAAGAAATTTTCAAGCTCCCTATAAAAAATGCAGTATTTTTAAATGATATAGTAGTTTTAGATAATGATGCATTGCTAGTGAGTGATACAGGCACAGGATATATCCATAAAGTATTTTTAAAAGATAGAAAATATGAAAATTTCATCCATTTAGATTCAAAATATGGTGGTCCAAATGGATTGTTGGTAGAAAAAAACACTTTATTTGTTGCAGGTTATGATCCAAGCGATAAAACAGGTGGAAAAATCATTAGTATTGATTTAAATACAAAAAAAATTAAAGAATTAAGTAACAAAATAGAACAATTTGACGGTATAGTGTTTGATAAAGATAAAAATCTTTTAGTATCAAGCTGGGGTAAAAATCTTCAAGGATATATTTATATTCTAAAAGACAACAAAGAGATAAAGCTAGATCTAAACCCTATAAAAGGGCCTGCAGATATGTTTTTTGATGGTGAGTATTTATGGGTACCAAAAATGGCAGAGAATGCCTTGATTAAAGTAAAATTATAAAAACTTTTAAGCCAAAAGGCTTAAAAGTCAAATAATTCTCCAAGCCAACTTTCTTTTTTCTTGTATTTATAACCATTGTTATGATGATAGTTTGCTTGTTGGTTATAGTTTTGTTGTTGAGATTGTTGTGGCGTGCTTTGAGATGTACTTCTTTCTATGATTTTATCAAGTTCACCACGATCAAGCCAAACACCACGGCATTTTGGACAATAATCAATCTCAACTCCATTTCTTTCACTCATCAATAAAGCTGTATTTGCACAAACTGGGCAATTCATATTTATCCTTTATAAAAATTTTCCTAAAGTATATAGGTTTAAAGTAAATTATGAGTTTAAATCCCAATCAATAGGACTTTTGCCAAGTTTTAATAAAATTTCATTACTTTTTGAAAAATGTTTGCAACCTAAAAAAGCATTCCTTGCTAAAGGCGATGGATGTGCTGCTTCTAGGATAAAGTGTTTTTGAGGGTTGATTAAAACTTTTTTATTTTTAGCATAATTTCCCCAAAGCAAAAACATTAATCCCTCTTTTTCATTGCTAAGTTTTGATATAACTGCATCGGTAAATTTTTGCCAGCCAAAATGTGCATGTGAAGCAGGTTTGTTTGCTTCTACGCTTAAGATAGAGTTTAAAAGTAAAATTCCTTGTTTAGCCCATTTGCTAAGATCTCCATGCCTTGCTATAGGAATGTTTAAATCATCTTGTAATTCTTTGTAGATATTAAGCAAAGATGGAGGAATTCTAACTCCCATTGGTACGCTAAAGCTTAAACCCATAGCTTGATTTGGGTTGTGATAAGGATCTTGTCCTAAAAGTATGATTTTTAAATCCTGTAAAGGAGCTAGGTTAAATGCATTAAAGATTAAATTTGAGGGTGGATATATAGTTTTTCCTTCGTTTAAGGCATTGATATAATTAGTTTTTATCTCTAAAAAATAAGGTTTTAAAAACTCATCTTTTAAAAATTCTTTCCAAGTTTGTTCCATTTTTATTTTTTCTAAACAAATATCCATTTTTATCCTTGCCAAGAAAGTATAAACTCACTTCCCTCATTTTCTTTGCTTAAAACTTTAATGTTGATATTGTTTTTATCAGCTATTTGCTTGACTAAGTTTAAACCTATGCCAAAGCCACCTTGGTTTTGATTAAAGCGTTTATAGCGTGTAAAAATTTGAGCTATTTCCTTAGTACTCATACCTTGACCTTCATCTTTAATGCTAAGTGTTTTTTCTTTTAAGTAAATATAGATTTTTTTATGAGCATTGGTGTATTTTATGGCATTGCTTAAAAGATTATCGATTAAAATTTGCATTTCTTCTTTATTGGCATAAAAGTTTTGCTCTAAAAGATTTTTTTCAATGATGAGATTTTTTTGGGCGATTAAAGTTTCAAAGTATTCTAACCTTTGTTCCAAAAGCTCTTTTAAATTGATATCTTCTTTTGTATTTTCTTTTTGCAAGAAAAAATTCAAGGCTATGAGATTTTGATAGATGTGGTTTAAATTTTTACTTGCTAGTTTGATATGATTTAGTTTTTTTATGTTATTTGGATTTAAATTTGTATCATCAAATTTTTTAATACTAGCTAAAATCACACTTAAAGGTGTATTAATTTCGTGCGTGGTATCTTTGATAAAATCATTAAGTGCTTTAAATTGTTCTTTGATATTTTTAAAGACAAGCAAAATGAGTATATAAGCAACCACAGCAAGCAGCAAAATACATATAAGAGTATAAAAAATAGTTTTTAATTTTAATTTCCAAAGCTCATGGGAAAAATCATTGATGTCTAGATTATTATAATTATCTTTGCGGTATTGTTCTTTTTTAAAACCAAGATCATCAGTTTCTATAATGATATGAATATTTTTATGTCTTAAGAAATGAGAATGGTGTTTTGGTTTTTTTAGATTACTTGTGTCTATATAGGTGTTGAGATTTCTAATCCTTGAAAAATCTATAAATAATCTTTTGTTTTCATTGTAAATAAAATCATTTTTTTTAAGTTGTGTTAATATTTTTAAAACATCAAAAGTTAAATTGCTAAAAATAACTTGGTTATTTGCGATAATGGCAAATTGAGTGTTGAGTCTTTTGGATATATAGGAAAAATCTTCTTGATTTAAATATGTTCTATCGTGTCTTGCTTCGATGATATTTTGCAAAATATAATTATAGTGAGTGTATGAATGTGTTATTTGATTTAATCGTATGTAGTTTGCTTCTTTTTGATAAAAAGTGATAAAAAAAATCGTTAGAAATACACCACTTGTGATGATATAAAGGGCTAGAATTTTAAAAATAGTATTATTAAAATTTTCACTTTTCATTTTCTAGCCTTATGGCATAGCCTATGTTTCTTTGATTGATAATAAGGTCTTTGCCAAGAATTTTTCTTAAATTTTTTACATAAACTCTAAGGCTCATAATTGCTGGTTCTTCATCCAAACTCCAAATTTCATCAAAAATAGTTTCTATGCTTACAAAGTGTGGGCGTTTTTTTAAAAGCAAGGCTAAGAGCTCTTTTTCTTTGTTAGTAAGATTGATGATTGTTTTATCTTGATAAAGAGTTTTATTAAGCGGATCAAAAGAAATATTTTTTGAGGAGTTAAGCAAAATTAGATCTTCTTTTTGGTGGCTAAAATTTCTTTTAATGATATTTTTTACACGGATAATTAATTCATCTATGTCAAAAGGTTTTTTAACATAATCATCACAACCTGATAAAAATCCTTGTTTTACATCATCAAGCATAGATAAAGAAGTTAAAAATATAGCAGGAGTATTTTTACCACTTTCTCTTAATTCTTTTAAAACTTCAAAACCATTGCCTTTTGGAACTTTAACATCAAAAATCCAAAGATCAAAATTTTCTTCATAGGCTTTTTCTAGTGTCTCTTGTGCATCATACACACAAGAGACTTTAAAGCCCTCATCGCTTAAGGCTTCATCTATAATTTCATTTAAACTTAAATCGTCTTCTAAGAGCAGAATTTTTGCTGCCATTTTATCTCATCGGACAATTTGTATGGTGTGATCTTAAACCATGATGATTTTTATGGGAATGGGTGTTAT
Source organism: Campylobacter sp. CNRCH_2015_0338h (assembly GCF_025772785.1). NCBI lineage: Bacteria > Pseudomonadati > Campylobacterota > Epsilonproteobacteria > Campylobacterales > Campylobacteraceae > Campylobacter > Campylobacter sp. CNRCH_2015_0338h. The sequence goes on along the minus strand of NZ_JAKMST010000005.1, from coordinate 6,577 downwards.
TGTAATGGTGCAAATTTAACTCTCTTATTTCTTTGCCACTCATTTCATCGGTTAGTTTTTGCATATCTTCTTGAACGATAACTCTTCTTTGGTTTCTTTCTTGAGTAGAAAGTTTAGAGATGTTTTCGTGTAAATTAGCTCTAAATTGTTGATGAAAATCTTTTGCATCTTTGTATTTCATTTCATTCATTCTTTTTTTCATTTCAATAACCAAATCAGCTTGATCTTGCGCTTTTACACTTTTTGCAAGATTTAAAATCTCATCATTACTTTTTTTAGAAAAATCAGCTCCTAGGGCAAATGAAGCAGCCAAAGAACCCACGATAAATAAACTTACAATTTTTTTCATTGTTTCTCCTTTAAATTAATGATGAGAAATTATAAAAGCTCAAAATAAAGCCAAAATGAAATTTATTGACAAATAAAAAGCACATTAGCTCTTAAATTTTGTTTTTCACTTTTAATAATAGGCAATACAACACTATCTGCACTAGCTGCTAAACTTGGGGAGTTGTATTTAATATTGCAACTATCAAAATGAATATTTTTTATCATGCAAGTTTTTGCTAGAGTTTTAGAATAATATTGAGCCTTTTCAAAAGCTTTTTTAAATGCAAGATCATATAAATCTTCTTTGTTTGCATCTAAAATAGCCTCATCAAAACCAACTTGTAAGGCTTTGGTGTTAAAAAAAATTAAAGTATTAGTAGCGCTAATACTTTCTATATCTTTTATAAGATTTTCATAGTCTTTGTTTTTGTTTTGCGGGATTTGACAAGTAAAATTAGAGTGTAATCTATATCCATTTAATGTTTTTACTCCTTGATAGTAATTATAACTTGGTTCTAAAGTATAACTTCCACCTTTACAATAATTTTCTTTAGCAATACGATCTGAGATTTCTTTAAATGTTTTAGCAATATGATTTTTTTCTTCACTAGAAACAATGGTTTTTTTACTAAGTTCCTCGCTAGCACTAAAATTTAAAGTAGCATTAAAGATATTTGGCATGATTTCATTGGATACTTCTATGCTTCTTGAAAATTCTATATTTTGTTTATCGTGATTTTTTAAGCCTAAAAATTCAGTGTTAAAAACCACTCCTAGTACAAATAATACTAAACAAAGTAGTCCTAAGCCTAAGCCTTTTAAAAAACTTTTCATTTTTGCTCCTTTTTAAAAATATTTTTTAATTTTAACATAAAGCCTTTAAGAATAGATTGTATAATTTTTTTAAAAATAAAGAAAGTCTTAATGCAAAAAATTCATAAAAGTATTTTAAAATGGTATGAACAAAATGGCAGGAAAAGCCTTCCTTGGCGTATTTTACACGAAGAGTATAGAAAATATGGTAGCGAGGATGATTTAGAAAAATTAAAAAATATTGATATCGCTTATGCTGTTTATGTCAGTGAGATTATGCTTCAGCAAACTCAGGTAAAAAGTGTTTTGCAAAATTATTATTTTCAGTTTTTAGCTAAATTTCCTTCTTTAAAAGTACTTTCTATGGCAAGTGAAGATGAGGTTTTAAAAGCTTGGCAAGGACTTGGGTATTATACTAGAGCTAGGAATATACATAAATGTGCAAAAATTTGTGTGCAAGAATTTGATGCAAAATTACCATTTGAGATTAAAGAGCTTCAAAAACTTCCTGGTATTGGAGAATATACAGCCGGAGCTATAGTTTGTTTTGGCTTTTTGCAAGCTAAGTCTTTTGTGGATGCAAATATTAAAAGAGTTTTGAGTAGATTTTATAGTTTGCAAAATCCAAATTCTAAACTTTTAACACAAAAGGCAAAAGAATTTTTAAACTATGACAATGCATTTGACCATAATCAAGCTTTGTTAGATATAGGGGCTTTGGTTTGCTTGCCTAAAAATGCAAAATGTGAAATTTGTCCTTTAAAAGACTTTTGTAGTGGAAAAAATGAATATGAAAAATTCAACCCAACTAAAAAAAATCAATATGAAAACATTGTTTTAAAAATACTTATAGTGCAAAAAAACGAGCAATTCTTGCTTGTTAAAAGTGAGGAAAAATTATATTTTAATATGTATAATTTTTTAGAATATAAAAATCAAAAAAAAGCAAAATTTATAGGAGAATTTAAACATTCTTATACTAAATATAAAATCAATGCTAAGGTGTATTTTTTAAAAGATGATGATTTTAAAGATTTAAAAGCAAAAGCGTTTTCTTATAAAGACTTAGAGCATCTTGCTCTTTCAAAACTTGCTCTAAAAACACTTGAGCTTTTTAAAAAGAGTGATTATGTATTTTGAGAAAATTTATATAGAATTAAGTGATATTTGTGGGTTAAAATGTGATTTTTGTCCTAGCCAAAAAGCCCAAAGAAAACAAATGAGCCTTGAAAATTTTGAAAAAATTTGCAAAAGTGTGCATAATCATGCCAAGCTTTTTACTTTTCACGTGCTTGGAGATCCTTTAAGGATTTTAAATTTAACGGAGTATCTAAAAATAGCTTTAAAATTTAATATGCAAATAGAGCTTACTACAAGTGGGTTTTATTTTGATGATGAGAAGATAAAACTCATTTTAGACTCTAAAAACGTACGACAAATCAATATTTCCTTAGGTGCTTTTTTATCTCAAAGTAAAATGAGTTTAAAAGAATATTTTGAACCTATTTTGAAGCTTATTTTTTTACACTTGGAAAATAAAAATAATTCTTTTATCAACTTAAGACTTTGGAATTTAGATAAAAATTTCAATCCACCTTTAGAAAATGAGAAAATTTATGATTTTTTAGAGCAAATTTTTAAAAGAAAAATTCAAAAGCAAAAAGCTAAAAATCGCTTAGAAAGGCATGTTATCTTGCACCAAGCTAGACTTTTTAAATGGCCTTCTTTGAAAGATGAGATTGTTAGAGAGAATGGATATTGTCATGCTTTAAATGGGCAAATTGCTATTTTAAGTGATGGGACTTTAGTGTCTTGTTGTTTGGATACTAAAGGGGATATAAAACTTGGAAATTGCTTTGAAGAAGATTTTAATGAGCTTTTAAATTCCTCTTTATATATAGAACTAAAAGAAGGTTTTAAACAAGGAATTTTAAAAGCTGAGCTTTGTAAAAGGTGTGAGTTTTTAGAGGCTAAAAACCTAAATTAACTTCATCTTTATCGTTGATTTGATGATTTGTATCCAAGTCTTGTTTTGTTTCTTCTTGATTGTCTTTAGAATGTTTAAAAATATCTTCAGTAATTTTTGTAGCAATACCTCTAAGAGCTTTTTGTCTACTTGAACTACTTGTAGAGCTCATTTTAAACTCTAAAGTATTAGAAGATTTGCTTTCATTTGTAGCAAATTCTATTAAGTGATAATCAATGATAATATCATAAGATTGAGTGTTGTTTTCATTTTGTATTTGTTTTATTTTTGGGTTTAAAATGAGTAAAAAATCAGCTTCTAAAGTCTTATAAAGCTTTACAAGTTCTTCATCGCTTGAATTTTTAGAAAGTAAAAATTTTTCCTGATTATAAAGATCAAGATTTGTTTTGTCTAAGATTTTAAATTTTTTATTCTGAAGTAAAACACTTAAAAGTTCTTGTTCAAATTTGGCTGAAAGTCCAGTTTTGATTCTATTAATGATGATTAGAGAGCTTTTATTTTCAAGACTTTTGTCGCTATAAAGTTTTTTATAGATTAAAACTTTTGCATGAAATTCACTTTGATTTGTTTGAGTTAGAGACTTTATATCATAACTATTAAAAACACCATTACTAACAAAGTCAAGTTCTTCATCATAACCTATATTAAAATTTCCATTAAAATTAAATTCAAATTTTTTTAATTTGACTTGTTTTAAACCTTCTGTTTTTCCCAAGGCATCATTAATAGCGTTTTTAATCGCTTCGCTTCTTGTATTTCCAAAGCCTTCTCCAAGACTTTCTTTGTTTAAAACAGCCTGCGCTTGATAAGTACAAATAAGACTTAAAAAAAGTATAAGTAGTTTTTTTATCATAACTATTCTCTTTTTGTTTTTAAATAATAAAATAAATATTTTATTTTTATTTTAACATTATAAAGTTTAATCATATCTTGACTGCAAATTTTATACTCAAGATTAAATACCCAGAAAGTCTATAAAATTTTTATTATAAATTTAAAAAAATAAGTTATAATTTTTAATTTTAGAGAGGTGTCCGAGCGGTTGAAGGAGCACGCCTGGAACGCGTGTGTGGGGCAACTCACCGAGGGTTCGAATCCCTTCCTCTCTGCCACTATGCACTTTTGTTATACTGACTTCCTATGTAATCTTGTGATACATTTTGTGTGTATGATTTTATAGCTTTGGAATTTGAATTTGTTTTTTCCTCATTCTCATTTTTGCTTTTTTCATTTTGTGCTTTTAGCTCTTCTGCTTTTATCTTAGCTTGTTCAGCGCGTGCGTCATTTTGCATTTGCATAGCATTAGCTGCTACTTTGTAATCTTGTGGACTAGGATCAGCTGGTGCCATAGCTGCAGCAATTACTTGCATGGCATTTGCTATAGTTTCTTCAGGAGTATTGCCTTTTTGCATTCTTATAGGCACTTCCCCTTCGACTGCATACATTTTATTATCAGGACCTCTTGTATAACCAAAGCTCGCAGCACCAGCTAAAGCTCCACCAGCCGCTTGGTGGGCTGCTTCATGAGCTCTTACTTCTCTGTCGATTTTTTCAAGTTCTTGTACTTGTTTTACCTCTTCAGCGTTTAAGTCTTTACCGTTGACTTTTTGAGTTTTTTCTTCTTTTTCTTGATTGTTTTTATTTTCTTTTGTTTGCTGTGGATTTTCTTTTTCAGAAATGTTTTCTTTGATTTCTTCTTTGTCTTTGTTTTGATAAGGATTTTGTGTATAAAAAGCATTGTTATAACTTGAGCTTATTTGCATAAAAATCCTTTCTAATATAATTTCATATTTTTATCACAAAAAAGTTGAAAAATTTATAAAATAAATGTTTTATAAAATGTTAAGCAAAATAAAGTATAATTTTAACTTCTTTTTATGTCAGGGTAGCTCAGCTGGCTAGAGCGCTGGTCTCATAAGCCGGAGGTCGGGAGTTCAAGTCTCCCCCTTGACACCATCTAGCTTTCAAAAAACATTTTCAATGATTTTTTAGTATTTTGATGATATTTTTGCAAATTGCTTTCTTTTTGCTTTCTTCTATTTGTAGTTTATCCAAAAAAGTTTCTTCAAGAGTATTAATAAGTCGTGTACATTCTTTTACATCAAATGTTTTTGATTCATTTAAAGATGACAATGCTTTTAATAATAAATCTTTATATTCCATAAGAGTTTTAATTTCTACCTCTGAAAGTTGAGCTAATAGAGATAGAAATTGCATAAAATTGTAAAATGGCAATTTTATATTCCTTGTACAGTAAATTCAAAATTTCGTTCTCCGCCAAAACAAGAGAAGTTGATTTTACCTTCATCATAGTGTCCTGCAGAGTCACTATTAACAAAGGTAATGAAATTAAATCCTATACCTCCGCTTGATACCCTGGACATATATTTTTTTAATTCATACGAAGTTATCCTGCAATCTGGAGAATTTTTTATGTCTTTATCTTTAAATTTTAAAGAAAATTGTGAAAAAAGAGACATAGGATTGTATCCTACTCTCCACTCTTTTCTATCTAAATCAACTTCTGGGAACAGTACTTTAACGTCATCAGATTTAAATTTTTTTAATTCGCTTGTACTTTCTCTATATTCACATTCAAGTTCTATTCTAAAATATCTAAGATGTGGGTCATCAACATATAGATTTATGGTTGTTTCTCCATTGGTGTATAATCTGCTAAGATCTTTTTCACTTTTAACTCCATCTGGCAGTATAACTTTAATAAATCCTGGCTTTAAATGAGTTATTGTTACCGGAAAATGTTTCACATAATAAACTTCATATGGATATAATAAACCATAAGGAAACATAATTTTTGGCAAGAAAAATTTTTCCCATTTATAGGAAATTTTTTGATCTATTTTTTTTCCTAATGTCGAAGCACTTATTATTATTTCATTTTCAAACGGAGCCTTAGAAGTAATAGTTGCTTTAGCTTCACCCTGAGAATTGAATTTGCTATCTTTATTGATTATTATCCCATCTCCTTGGATGTTCCATGTGATTTCAGAATTTAAACGTCCACCAGTAATTTTTATTTCAGATTGTTCATCGAGTTTATTGTAAAACCATGTTCGGTTTGATTGTATTTGTAAATTGTATTGATAAAGTTTAATTTTATCTAAATTAAATTCATCTTTAACACTACCTTGTTTGGTATAACTAAACTTAATAGTAAGTTCTTTAACACTATAATCACTAATACCTTCAAACTCTAAAGTAGCTTCACCTTTATCATTTACATTAAAGCTTTCTTTTTTAGCTTTTACTCCTTTACTTCCACTGATTTTATCAATGGTTGAATTAGGTAATAAACCACTTACTTTAATATTAAAATTATCTATATAATCTATAGTTTTTTCTTGGGTTTTAAAACTTGGATATTCTATTTTAGGAGTATAAGTTTTAGATTCATAAGGTAATTCTTTACTTAAATCTTTACCCATA
>NZ_JAKMST010000004.1:0-149451 GCF_025772785.1 Campylobacter sp. CNRCH_2015_0338h | reverse complement strand
CTAAAGAGCTTAGGGAAAAAATAGTAAATAAAGAAAGTTTTAAAAGATTAGAGTTTTTTAAAGAGTTTAAAGCATTTAAGCTAAAACGAAAATTATCGTATCCCCCCCCCCGTGAGGTGTTTTTTAGATGAATTTTTATTCATTGAAAATTCCTTTCAAAAAATAGTTAATGTGTTGTTTGATTTATTGCTTGTTTGTATATTTTTGTAATGGGTATTACTAATATATTCTTAACAATTAAGTAATGTTATTAATATATTTATAAATTTAAGCTTAATTATAAAAAATAATAAAATATTAGTATAATAAGAATATATTACATGAGCTTGAATATATTGAAAAATAGGTTTTTTTGAGTAAAAATAGTGCTATAAATTTTTAAATTATTTTTTACTGAAATATACTTTATAAAACACCTAAATCTATTGTAAAAATTTAATCTTATTTTCTAAAACACTTTTTGGGATAAGTCCGATGAATTTTTCATTTATTTTGCCTTTTTCATCATAAAAAACTATCACAGGCACACCATAAATTCCACCCACAGCTTTAGACAAAAATGAACTTGCTTTGACTTCATATATAAGTGGTAAATTTAACTTTTTTTCCAAGAGAATTTTTTGAGCTTCTTCTTTTGATTTAGCTCCATTTAACACCGCTAAAATAGGAAAGTTTCTTTCTTTATAAAGCTCGTTTAGCATAGGAATTTGCGCATTACATGCACCACAATCTTGCGTGAAAAAAAATAAAGCATAAGCTTGATTTACATTTTGTGTTTTTAAGGTTTTTTCAAAACCATCGTATTTAAAAGTATAGCTTTGACTTGAATTTAAGGTTTGAAATTCATTATTTGAGCATGCACTAAAGAAAAAAACACTTACTAAAGCCAAGAAGCAATAGAAGCTTTTAGTTGCGACCATGGTTTTTCTCCTATGATTTTATCTTGTACAACTCCATCTTTAATGACAAAAGTAGTTGGCACTGCAAAAACGCTAAATCTTTGCCATGAGATATCTAAATCATCTTGCAAAAATATAATATTTTTATAATCATATTTTGTAGCAAATTCTTCAAAATCCTTACCTTTATCTATAGAATCAAGCGCTAAAATAGTGATTTTTTTAGGGTATTCGTTAGCTAGTTTTTCCAAGAGCGGCAAGTCTTTTAAACAAGATGCACAACCTTGTTCCACAAAAGTTAAAACGATAAGATTATCAAAATCAGCTAGTTTGATTTTCTCACCTTGTAAATTTTTAGCTGCGATTTCTGGTGCTTTTAGGCCTATTTTACCACCGTTTTTATTGTTGTTTTCAAAACACGCACTTAAAAAAATCAAACACAAACAAGCTAAAATTATACTTTTAATTTTCACTTTTCATTACTCCATGGCTTAAAATGATCGTTCTATCAGCAAAGGTTGCTAAGTCTGGATTGTGAGTGATTAAAACTATGGTTTTGCCATCTTGTTTTAATTTACAAAAAAGTTCTAGAATGTTTTTTTCATTTGCCTCATCTAAATTTCCAGTTGGCTCATCTGCTAATAAAATTTCAGGATCATTCACTAAAGCTCTTGCTATACATAGCCTTTGTTGCTCCCCACCGCTTAGTTGGCTAGGTAAATGCGTAAGTCTGTGTGAAAGTCCTACTTTTTCTAGCGCCATTATAGCGTCTTTTTGTTCTATGCTTGAGTGATAAAACTGAGCTAGCATAACATTTTCTAAAGCATTTAAATAAGGTATCAAATGAAATTGTTGAAAAATCAAACCTATTTTTTCTCTTCTAATCACGCTTTTTTCTTCTTCACTTAAATTTCCAACTTCTTTATCATCCAAAAAATACTCCCCGCTACTTTGAGTATCCATCAAAGAAAGTATATTTAAAAGTGTTGATTTACCTGAACCTGATGGACCCATAATGGCTAGCCATTCGCCTTGATTTACTTCTAGGTTGATATTTTGCAAAGCTTTAACTTCATTAAAATTACGATTTAAATTTGAAATTTTTATAATATTTTTCATCACTCACCCTTTAAATTTTCACAAACATTGATTTTTAAAGCTTTTTTTAGTGGTAAGATGCTTGCAAAAAAAGCAAATATCAAAGAAACAAGCACCGCAAAAAATACCGAAAGCAATCTAAAATCTATACTTGCATTAAAAATCAAATAGCCAAAAATATTTGCCAAAAAATATCCACAAAAAGCACCAAGTAAACTAGCACTTAAACTTAAAATAAACACTTCTGCTCCAAAGAGCTTGATGATTTCTTTATGCTTAGCTCCTAGTGCAAGATGTAAGGCTATTTCTTTTTTTCTTGAAAAAATCACCGCGCTAAGAGTGGTATTTACACTCAAAGAACTAATGAGTAAAATCGTTAAGCTAATCAAAGCCATTAAAGCTTTGATCTTTTCTAAAATCACACCTTCGCTAATGGATACTGAAGCTATAACTTTAGCTTCTACATTGCCCTTACTAAGCTCTTTTGCTTTTTGATCTAAACTTTCATAATCGCCTAGCAAAATAGCTTGAGCATAATTTACCACTTCTTTAGCTGCTAACTCTTGAGCTTTTTTTAAAGAGATGATTAAAACCCCATCTTGCTCATCGTTACTTCTTAAAATAGCTTTGATTTTTACTTTGACTATTTTAGATATATTTGGATTATAAATTTGCAATTCTTGTCCTATTTTAAGTTCAAGTTGTTTTGCCAAATCAGCCCCTACAAAGGCACTATCTTCACTAAAATCACTCAAAGAAAAACTTCCTTTTAAAACTTCCATAAAAGGTTTGGTAAGCTTTAAATTTGCAAAATCAACCCCAACAACTACCGCACTTGAGCTTTCAAGATTATAAAAACCATATAAAAATGGGGTTAAAGCTTTTGCTTTCAAGCTTTCTTTGGCTTGATTAAATTCATCCATACTTAAAAACTCATCATCTTTTGGCGTGATGATAAAATTAGCTCCATAAGCTTTTAATTCTTTAGATAATTTTGTGTCAATATCAAAATAAATATTAAAAAATGAAGCACTAACCATAGCACCCATAAACACAGCTATAAAGATAATACAAACTCTTTTATAAGAAAAAATAAGAGATTTAAAAACCTCTTGTATAAAAAAATTATTTGCCATATAAAACCTCTGAAGTAGAAAGTTTAGAAATTCCTTTGATAGAAAACAAACATCCTAAAAATACTATAAGCACTGCAAAAAATAAGCAAATTGGTAAAATAATCCAAGATATAGCAATAGCATGATCAAATATACTAAGAGCAATAACTTCTGAAACTCCCACACCAAAAGCAAAACCAAAAACAGCTCCAATTAAAGCTACTACAACCCCTTCTAGTGCAAAAATCGTATAAATTTGCAAAGTGCTAGCACCCAAAGCTTTTAAAAGTCCTATTTCGCTTTTTCTTCTAAAAATATCTGCACTCATTAAAGATGATATGGCTATGGAAGCTACGATTAAACATATAATACTAACTACTGCCATTAAAGATTGAATTTTAGACACTATCAAACTTTCTGCATCTGAAATCGCACTCACTACTTTTGTGCTAGCACCTTTAAAATCTTCTGCGATTTGATAAGCAATAGAACTTACATAAGCAGTGCAATACCACTGATCATACTCAAGCTGATCAAGGCTATCTACATCGCGTCTTGCTTTTTGTGCTAAATCATTTTCAGGTATAGTCAAAGCCGAAACTTCTGCTTTAGCAAATAAACCTTCTTTTTTAGAAAGTTTTTGTGCTAAAAGTAAAGAAGTAATGATTTTATTTGAAAAAGCTTGAGTTAAGTCTATAATACCAACAATTTTTACTTTAAAAATTTGATCATTTTGCACAAGGGTCATTTCATCATCTATTTTTAAATCATATTTTTGTGCTAAGTCTTTTCCTAACATTATTTCATCTAAACTATCATCTTTTGGGTAGTTTCCTTTGATTTGACTATATTTGTATAATTCTTTAATACCCGCATAAAAATCATCATCATCTTGAACCTTTATAGCCTTATCAAAATAAGTTCCTACTAAAGAGATATTTTCATAATTTGCATTTGGAGTTTGAATTTTTACCTGAGTATCTAAAAATGGCGCAAAGGCATTGATATTATTTCTCCAAAAAATTTCTTTTATAGCATGAAGCTTGTTTTCTTCTAAAAAATTTTGATTTTTCAAAGGCTCATAAATTTTATTACCCACTTCTACACTTAAACTTGCACCTTTAGGTAAAACTAAAATGTTTGATCCATAGCTTCTTAATTCTTTTGTGATTTCATTACCTATACCCAAAGTAAGATTTAACATAGTAGCCATAAGTAAAGTAGCTAAAAAAATCGTCAGCAAAGCTAGGGATTTTTGAATCTTATTTTGAAAAATGGAATTTTTTACAATCTTAACTTGCATAGTCATTTCCTAATAAATTATGAATTCTATATTTTGAAGTCTTATTCATATCGATGTATTTTAAAGGATCGTTTTTAAACTCTTCATAATTTTTTTCATTAGCAAAAAAATATGTTCTACCTTTATAAACATAAGATCTTGGTGCTTTTAAATTAATAAGCTCAGTATTATCAATAGGATCATAAACTTTCTTTTCTACTACTTGAGTGAAAAAATTCACCCCATCTAAAATTTCTGAAAAAGGTATAATAACCTTACCATTTTCAAATTTATATTTCATAGGGATAGGATTACACCCACCTGCCTTACCTACACTTGGTAAGAAAATTCTAACATTACATGAGATACAAATTAATTCTCCACCTTTTTTAACATACCCCATATCCCCACATATACTACAAGCATCAAAAACCGCTACTGGCGAGTCTTTATCTTCTCTTTTGTTAATTAAAAAAAATCTCACCACTTTACCCTCATCGCTAATATAAGCAAAGCGATGTAAGTTATTATCTCTTAAAATCGCTGCATCAAAGACAAATTCATCATTTTCATTTGGCTCTACATAGGTTGGCTCATCTATGGTTACCGGTCTTGAAGCATGCAAATCATAAAAAAGAAAAATACAAAGACTTAAAATCATAGCACTAAAAATACTTGCACTAAAATTAGTTATAGTTGAATTTTTTGCTTGATTTTTTCTAAATTCTATATCAAAATCTTTTTTCTTGGTGTTTTCACTCACTCTTTGCTTTAGAGCTAAAACAATACAAAGTCCTAACAACACAAACCATACATAAGTATAAAATTTAGCATAATATACACTTTTTGCCACATAGCTTAAATATAAACTTTCTGTTTCTACCACGCCTTCTCTCATAAGGTGCAATAAAATTTGAGCTAAAGCTTCATTTAGATAAAAAATCACGATAATGAGTAAAAATAAATTTAAAAACTTAAATTTAAATTCCCTTAGCCATCTTGTAAAAAGATAAACCCCAAAACACGAAACAAAAGCAAGTAAAATAAACCCAAAAGAGCTAATCGCTAAAGAATCTAAAAAATTAGTGCTTAATATAGGAAAATCAATAGAAATATGTAAGTATTTTATACCAAAAGCAAAAGATAACAACAAAAGCAATATTGCTTGAATTTTTTCTTTTAAAAAATTATTTTTCACAAAAGAAAAAATGATAACACCCAAAAACAATAAAACAAATAAAATATCATTAGAAAAATATAACAAATCATAACTTAGTGTTTTAGCGCTAATAAAAAAAGCAAAATAAGAAAAAACAAAACCCACAAAAGCAAGTTTAAACACTAAAGAATTTTTTAGATTATAAAAAAATAAAGCACTCAAAAGCGCATAAGAAAAAAATACTCCAAAAAAATGTACAAAATAAATCGACATAGGCTCTTCTTTGATAGAATTTATTTATAAAATCAATAATTTCATAAATAAACCCTAGCAAAAGCTAGGGAAAAATCACTTAGGTTTTCCTGTATATTTGAAGTTATATTTAACCGAAAATGGCTCAAACCATTTACCAACACCTGTTTCTTTATCAACATGGCGTCCAAAACCTTGTTTTTCTGGACTTTCTATTAAAAATACTAACTCGTAATTTCCAATGCCTGTATCCATTTTTAAATTTGCACCATAGTGAGGGCCATCATCTGCTACCATAGGCATAAGAGTTCCTGTTTTTACTTTACCATTGTCAAGATTAGTTAGCTTATAAGCTATAGTTAAATAAGGGATCCAAAAGCCTTCTGGAAAGCCGTTTTTATTGCCTTTTAATGCATGAATATCTGCTTCAAGGTGAATATCTGCTAAACTAGCTGCAAGGTCAATGCCTCTTGGCTCCATTTCGATTGGTTGTAAATAAACCGCTGCTATTTCCATACCATTTAATTCATAAGGATCGCCAATTGGCACCTCTGCTGCAAAAACTGAACTAGCTAAAATACTAGCTGCTGCACCCAAACTTAATAAAGTTTTTTTCATATTTTTTCCCTTTTATTTGAAATTTGCTTTGTTATAAAAATACCCATAATGAGTAAGATTAAAACCATAAACTGAGGTATGATGCTCTCATAGTAAGGATAAATTCCAAGCCACAAAATTCCTTCAAAATCAAAAGGAAGCAAGCTTGGGGTGATAACCTTAGCTTCTATGAGCTCACCAATGCCTTTGCCTGTAAAGACAAAGACCATATAAAAAATAATGTATGAAGTTATATAGAAAAATTGTTTTACTGGTATTTTTAAAGCACCAGCTTTTAATAAATAATAAAGTATGACAAGTATAATTAATCCACTAGCTAATCCTATAAATATAAAACTATAATCTGTACTTGTTTTTGCATCAAACAATAAAGCCTGATAAAAAAGAATAGTTTCAGCACCTTCTCTATATACAGCTAAAAACACACTAAACCATAAGGTTTTTGCTGAATTATTTGATATAGCTTCAACTGCTTGAGTTTTTATGTGATTTGCCCATTTTTTATTTTGTGCATTTGATAAAAGCCAAAAACCCACATAAAACAATAATGCAACAGCCGCAAGCATAGTAATACCTTCTAGCAACTCTCTGCTTTGCCCTGCTTGTTCTTTAAAAATCCATGAAATAAAAAATGCTGTTACAAAACTTAAAAATATCCCACTCCAAAGTGCTGAATATACTATATTTAAACGCTTTTTATTACCACTTTGAACTAGGTATGAAACTATAGCTACAATGATAATTAAAGCTTCCAAACCCTCTCTTAAAATAATACCTAAAGCCCATATAAATAAAGACATAGGTGAGGATTCTTGAATTTTATCTAAAGAGCCTTCCACTAAAGCACTAAGCTCATCAAAATTCTGTTTTAATTCTTCTTTAGAAGCACTTGCTTTAATAAGTGCAACGCCTTTTGAAAAATAACTTTCTATTTTTAATTTTAAAGCACTATCAATAGCACCAATTTTACTTTCCATACCACTTGCTTCAAAAATATCTAAATACACATTTTGTAAAGCATCTATACTATTTAAACTAAATCCCTCATAATTTTGCAAAATATCATTAAGAGCAATTTTCATATCATCATACACTTTAGTATAGTTTTTAGTGCTCATAGTACTTTCATCAAAGCCTTTAACTTGAAGCAAAGCTAATTCTTCTTTAGGTAAAGCCAAAAACGCTTCATATAATAAATCTGATATGCTTGAAATTTCATCTCTAATAGTTTTTTCATCTAAAGTATTAGCATTGATTTTTCTTATAATAGTTCTAAGTTTAGTTTGAATTTTTTTATCCACTCCTGCCTTAGTATATCTTGCCACTAAAACTTCTACTTTTGAGTTTCTATAGTCTTCAAACAATGCTGATTGAATCAAATCTTTAGCTTTTTGATAGTCTTTATTTACAAAAGCTAATGCAGCTTGATCAAGCTTTGAAATCATCGAATCCATTAAAAATTGCAACCTTGCATCCAAAGCTGAGGCTTCTTGCAAAGCTAACAATGCTTCATCTTTTTGAGTGTCTTGCTCTTGAGCAATCAAACTTTGAGTTGAGTTTTGTGAAGTTTGTTCTTTAACATTCTCTCCAAGCAAAGCCGCAAACATCGCTTCAGCTTGTACTTGGCGTTCTTTTTCTGCTTTTAAAGATGAGTTTTCAGCTGCTTTTTTATCATAATTTACATCACTAGCTTCAGCTTTAAGCTGGAAGCCTTTTTCTAAAATAGGAACTATTTCATCTAAATCAAAATACAAACTACTAATCAAAGCTTCTATTTTAGAAAAATCTTCTTTATCTTTATATAACTTTCTTAAATTAACAAATTTACGCTCCATAACAATGGCTTTTCTACCAACATTACGCCCAATAGAGCCTTCCATGGTTTCAAAATGCTGAAAATATGCATCTTCTGCTTTTTTCTTTGCTTCTAAATTTTTATTTTCTTTATATAAGAGCATACTTTCATTTAAAATTTGTTTGATTGCTTGGGCTTCTTTTTGATAATCAATCTCTCTAGCATAAACAATAGTACAAAATAAAAAAATTATCAATAAGCTTATTTTTTTAAACACTATTTTACTCCGAAATGATATTCATTTTTAAAATCATAGTCGCAAGTATAGTACTAGCTTTCTTAAATTTAGATAAACATTATCATTATTTATTTCATAATAAATCAGATAAAAATACTACAAAATGCTACTTTTAGCTACAAAATAAGCTAAAAAATTATTATTTTTAAGAGTATTGTTTATTTTTTATTTGTTTTAATCATAAAAATAAGTTTTTCTTTGCTAATATGTGGTGGTTTTAAAAATTCAAGGAGTTTTTGTGCTAGTAATTACCCATGAAAAACCAAGCAAGCTCAAAAAAATGTTAAAAAATTTAGGTTTTTGGGTGATTATAGGAATAATAGCTGGTATTAGCCTTGGTTTATTAGATAAAGAACTTGCACTAGCTAGTAAAATCGGAGTGGATTATTTTATACAAGCTTTAAAATTTTTAATAGGGCCTATTATATTTTTAACTATTGTTTTAGGAGTTGTTAGCCTTGAAAGTCTAAAGCAAGTTGGAAGTATAGGTGCTAAAGCTTTATTATACTTTGAAGTAGTGAGTACTTTTGCTTTAGCTATTGGTATTTTTATGGCAAATATTATGGGACCTGGAAAAGGAATGAACCTTGATCCAAACACCTTAGATCAAGAGAGTGTAGCTCAATTTGTTAATAAAAATATAGAAATAAGTGCGCAAAATGAAATTTTACATATTTTAAAAGACGCCATACCTACTGATATCATCGCTGCTTTTAGCGAAGGAAAAACTTTGCAAATCTTAGTTATAGCCCTAGCTTGTGCTCTTATTATTTCGCTTATGAGAATTGATGAAAGAAAAGCTATACAAAAAACCTTAGAAATAATGCAAAGTTTTGTTTTTAAAATTCTAGAAATCATTATGTATTTTTCTCCTATTGCTGCTTTTTCTGCGATGGCTTTTTTAGTGGCAAAATATGGGCTTGATTCTTTATTAAATTTAGGATATTTGCTTATTGTTATGCTACTTGCTTCTTTGCTCTTTATCTTTGGAGTTTTAGGAATTATTTGTTTTATTGCTAAAGTTAATATTTTTAAATTTATGCGTTTTATTTCAAGAGAAGTTTTGATAGTTTTTGCTACAAGCTCTAGCGAATCAGCATTAGCTCCACTCATGAGAAAGCTTGAAAAAGCAGGAATTTCAAAAGCCACCGTGGGTTTAGTATTGCCAACTGGATATAGTTTTAATCTTGATTGTACTAATATTTATTTGGCTATGAGTTTGATTTTCCTTGCACAAGCTTTTAATGTAGAGCTTTCTTTAACGCATGAAATTAGCATTTTAATCGTACTAATGATAGCTTCAAAAGGTGCTGTTGGTGTAACTGGTTCAGGTTTTATTATACTAGGAAGTACGCTGGCAGCTTTATCTAATATGCATATAGCAGAGGCTAATAATGGCTTAGGAGCAAGTTTAGGCGAGGTTTTACCAGTAGCTGCTATTTCTATACTCTTGGGTGTGGATAAATTTATGTCTGAAATTCGTGCAGTAGGAAATTTATGCGGTAATAGCGTAGCAGCTTTAATCGTAGCTATTTGGGACAAACAAATAGACTGGGAAAAATTCCGCTACGCTCTTGATAATCCTAAAGAATTTACAAACGCAGGTTTTGATTAAAAAACCTCTTTTTGTATTTTTTCCACATATTTTTCTCTTAGTTTTTGGGTATAAAAGCCTACTTTACCATCATTAATCACCTTGCTATCTGCTTTTATAACACCTAAAATCAAAAAAGTAGCCGCAGAAATAAACACCTCATCAGCCTCATATACTTCTTTCATACTAAAAGCTCTTTGATCTACTTTAAGATCAAGTTCTTTGGCAAATTTCAAGATATTTTTACGGCGAATTCCTGGTAAGATTTCATTAGAAAATGGCTTAGTAATTAAAGTTTTATCTTTTATAATAAAAGCTGAACTACTAGAAGCTTCCGTTACTAAAGCATTTTCTACCATAAAAGCTTCAAAAACCTTAGCTTTTATAGCTTCTTCTTTTGCAAGACATTGAGCTAATAAAGAAATTGATTTTATATCCCTTCTTTTCCACCTTAAATCAGATGTTGAAATAACACTTACCCCATTTTTAGCATGCTCATGCTCAATCACCTTACATTCAAAAGCAAAAGCCATAATAGTAGGTTTTAATCCCTTTAAAAGAGCAAAATTTCTACTAGCAACCCCTCTAGTAACTTGCATATAAAGCCCACCTTCTTTGAGAGAGTTTTTAATGATTAATTGCTCTAAAATATTTTCAAATTCTTCTTTTGTATAAGGAATTTGTAGTTCAATTTGAGCCAAACTACGCTCAAAACGCTCCCAAAATTCTTCTTTGTCAGCTATTTTTGCATTTACCACAGGAACTACTTCATAAATTCCATCTCCAAAGATAAAACCTCTATCAAAAACACTCACTTTAGCTTCACCAGCTTTTACAAACTCATCATTTAAAAACACCACTTCCATTTCTTGCATAAGTCCTCCTTTTAATCAAATAAATCAACAATATCTTTTGGCAAATCAAGCTGATTAGAATAATAAAAATACTTAGCTAAAACTAAAATTCCTATATAAAATTCTATCTTTTCATCCAAAAATTGCTCTATGTAAGTATGGGCATTTTGAATGATTTCTTTTGCTCTATGCGGATTAGTTAAATAATAATCAAGCAAAGCTTCTACATTTTCATAATCATCATCAATCAAAGCAAAGTGCTCATTTGGAACTAGCTTTCCTTCCATAAACCAAGTTTCATAGCGCATTTTTGGTGCCAAAACTAAAGAATTTGTTTTCATCGCCCACTTTAAGTTGCTTGCTACGTCATTGCCTTCTAAAGAAAGTAAAAATTTAAACTGCGTTTGATAAGCTCTACTGATTTTAAAATTTAAATTTTTAATCCATTTTTCAGCTTGAATTTTTCTACCACCAACATGAGCAATATCGCAACGAGGATTATCAAAATACTTTTCAAAAAATTTAATACGATGAGGCTGATAAATCGCACCCCTAAAAAAAAGCAAGTCTTTTTTATCTTCAAATTGATTTTTATCCTGTATAAAATCAAAATGTCTGTTTTTATCTAATTTTAAAATGATGTTATTAAAACCATTTTCAACCGGTCTTGATTTAGCTATACTTGGATATTTAAGATTATAACTAATATCCCCAAAACCTTTAACCCATAAAAAATCATCATCAAAATACTTACTGATTGCATAAGCATCATAAGCATAAGAAGTTTTTTTAAAAGGAAATTTTCCTATTTTTTCATAATTTTCAAATTTTTTTATATCAAAAAAATCATTTTGCAGATTATAATAATTCAAGCGAGTAATAATGTTATCTATATTTTTTAATTTTAAAATTTCTTTTAAAATATTTTGCAATTGATTTTGATAAATTTTTCTAGGTATAAAACTCTTAGCTATGCCTTTTACATTCATCATAAATCTAGAATCTGCCATTTTTCTTCCATTTTGATATTAAAATAATATAAATTTTAACACAAGAATTCATTTACAAGACTTAAAATTTAGTTTAATTAAAAACAAAAATGTTAAAATCACAAAAATCACATACTAATTGGGTAAAAAATGAAAATACAAGAATTTATTTTAAACTTTATTTTTAAAGTTTCAAACCAACCTGTTAATTTAAAAGATTTATTAGAAGCGAACGCCTTACTTAATGAAGGCATGATGGTAGATCCTGCAAAATTAAATTTTAAATTTAAGGTGTTTAATTCTTATCTTATTTATGCATTTTTTTGCATAGCTATTTTAGTTCCTATGCTTATCATTAGTCATTATTTTTTAACAATTATTGATTTTCATATTAGTATTTTAAGCGCTGTTTTTGTAACCGCTTGTGTTTTTATTGGCTATGATATTTTTAAAATTTACACTAGAAAAGTAATAAGC
Source organism: Campylobacter sp. CNRCH_2015_0338h (assembly GCF_025772785.1). Lineage (NCBI taxonomy): Bacteria > Pseudomonadati > Campylobacterota > Epsilonproteobacteria > Campylobacterales > Campylobacteraceae > Campylobacter > Campylobacter sp. CNRCH_2015_0338h. The sequence goes on along the minus strand of NZ_JAKMST010000004.1, from coordinate 137,021 downwards.
AAAAGATTATTAAAAAAAGCTTGGGCTTTGCATTTTCCATATTTTGCTTATGAAAAATATTCAAAAATAGCAGAAAATATTTATAACCAAGCCATTAAAGAAGAAATCCCAAAAAACCAACTCGAGCAATATGTTTTAGAAAAAATCATTCAAACACAAGATTAATCTAAAAAGTCTAAAACTTGATTTTGAAAATATAGCGCCTCAAGTTGTCTTTGAAGCTCTTTGTTTTCTTCATCTAAAACAAGTTCTTGCGATCTTAAATCCGCTATATCTCTACTTACATAATAAATTTGATTTCTAATATAAATTTGTGGGAAAAATATCAATAAAGCAAATGCTATCATCAAACCTGCATATATTAAATTTTTAGGACTTAAATTTTTATTCTCCTCACTTACTATACTATCTAAAAGTTCATATTTATCTTCCTGATTATACTCTTGGTTTTCTTCAAGTCTTACTTTTTCTTCTAAAATTTTTTGTTCTTGTTTGGCTAGTTTTTCTTTTTCTTTTAATTCCCCTTGGGCTTTTCTTAGTTTTTCTTGTTCGATTTTTTTTTGCTCTTTTAGTTCTTGTTTGAGTTTAGCTTTTTCTTTTCTTTTTTCTTTTAAATCTTGAAATTTTGAAGTGACAAAAACATTGCTTTGAGTAAGAATTTTAGATATTTGAATAGGATCTTTATTTTCTTGTTTTTTTTCTATTTTTCTTACTTCTTGAGTTGATTTGTTACTTTTAAGCGTTTTAGAATTTGCAATATTTTTTTTATCGAATTTTTCTTTTTGCTTTTTGAAAAAATTAAGTTGTAATTTAAAAGGCTTTTTTTCTTCTAATTTAACATTAATCAAATCTTCTTTTAAATAAATAGCAGATTGCTTCCTAGGTTTTTCTTCATACTCTTCATCAAAATCTGTAAATTTAGGTCTTTTTTTACGTTGTATTCTATTTTTTAATATACGATCGCTCTCATTAAAATTTTGCTCATATTCTTCATAAGGCCTACCTTCTTTAATAGCCCTGGAATATTTCAACATTTTTTCACGTATATTTTGCTTTTCTTTTAAAAAATCATCTTCAACCATTATTTACCTAAAATAAAAAATTCTCATTTTTGCACAACTTGATCTGCTATTATAGCTCATTTCTTCTTTGGAGGCACTTATAGCTTTTTTACTTAAAATTTTCCCAAGACTATGTCCTTTGCCACATTCGCATTTTATGGCTCTTTCATCACAAATGCAGTCTTTTTCCCATCTTTTAAAAGTATTTTTTACTATCCTATCTTCCAAAGAATGAAAACTAATAATGGCTAATTTACAATCTTTTAATTTTGCTTTTTCTATGTTTTCAAGCAAGGATTTTAATTCGCCAAGCTCATTATTTACTTCTATACGCAAAGCTTGAAATACAAGCAAAGCTAAAGACACATTGCGTCCTTTTAGCTTAGCATTTCCTATAATTTGACTTAATTCTTTTGCGCTTGCAATCTCTTTTTGACTTCTTGCATTGATGATTTTTTGAGCAAACATTGAAGCAACCGGTGTTAAATCTCCATAGTCTTTAAAAATTTGCTCCAAGGCTTCCTTGCTGTAAGAATTTACCACTTCTTTAGCGCTTAAAGGATTATTTTGATCCATTCTCATATCTAAAAAATCAGAATTTAGTGAAAAACCTCTATCATTTTTGTCAAGCTGCAAAGAAGATACACCTATATCAGCTAAAATTCCTCTTAAGTTTTGCGTTGGAATTTGAGTTAAAATATCTTTAAAACCTATATGGTTAAAACTTATCCTATCTTGAAAATTTTTTAAAAACTCTTTAGAAAAATTTAAAGCTTCTAAATCTTTATCACAAGCAATTAATCTTAGTTTCTCATGAGCTTGTAATAATGCCTTAGAATGCCCTCCATAACCCAAGGTACAATCTAAAAAATCTCCACTATCAAAATCATCAAAAGCATTTAAAACTTCTTGTAATAAAACAGGAATATGTGGACTTTGCAAAATAAACCTTTAAAATATTTTTTAGTATAATATCTTAGCAAAGTTTAAAACAAGGTTTTTAATGAATAAAGAAAATATCATTTCTCAAATCAAAATACTTTCTACTTCAATGTTTAAAAAAAATTTTTTTGGAATTTGCCACGGATCAGTTTCAGCAAAACTATCTCAAAGTTCTTTTATTATAAATAAAAATGACACTTTTTTAAATCAACTAGATGAAAAAAGTTTAAGTATTTTAAAATTTGCAAAAGATTATAGCTGGGATGAGGCAAGCAGCGATAGTGAAATCCATAAAAGTATATATGAGAATATACCTGAAGCTAAATTTATATGTTTTGCCTGTCCAACCTATACCTTATCTATGAGTTTAAATCATGATTTTATAACACCTCAAGATTATTTTGGTGAAATTTTTCTAGAAGAAATTCGAGTTTATAATCCTAAAAATTATGAAGATTGGGAGGATAGATCACAAACTGAAATTTATCGTTATATGTTAGAGCAAAAACAAAATTTTGTTGTTGTAAAGGGCTATGGTATATTTGCCTATGGTAGAACAAGTTATGAATTAGGTAAAATTATAGATTTAATTGAAAATTCTTGCAAAATTATCCATTTAGCGGAAACAAATTTATCATAATAATTTAAAATTAATCTTTTATTAATCACAAATTATTTATAATTTATAGTTTAATTTATTTAATCAGATTGGGGTAAAAATGCTCACTTGGATGCAGCATCATAAAAAATACTTAGTTGTAACTATTTGGATTAGCGTTATTGCTTTTGTTGGAGCAGGTTTTGTTGGTTGGGGGAGTTATGATTTTAACACCGACAGGTCAAATTCTGTTGCAAAAGTAGGCGATGAAAAAATAAGTTATGATGAGTTTAATCTTAAATATTCTCAATTATTTGGCTATTATTCTCAGCTAAACAATGGCAATTACACACAAGAACAAGCACAAAAAGATGGCTTAGATACCCAAGCTATTAATGAACTTATACAAGAAAAACTACTACTTTCTTATGCTAAAACCTTGGGTTTAAATGTGAGCGAGGAAGAAATTGCTTATGATTTAGCACATCAAAAAATCTTTCATAATGCTTCAGGTGTTTTTGACAAAAATTTATACTATAATCTGCTTGCAAGAAACAACTATACACCAAAAACTTATGAAAAAATCATTCACGATGAGTTATTACTTAAAAAAATCAATGCTATTTTAAATTTACAAATCAAACTAAATGAACTTGATATGTTTGGCGCAAGTTTTTTAATGCAAGATAGTTTAAAAGTTCAAGCTATAAAACTTGATAATAAAAACATAACAATGGATGAAAAAGAGTTAAAACAAACTTGGGAGAAAAATAAAGAACTCTATAAGACGCAAAAAAGTTACGAGCTTGCAACTTATTTTTTAAACCCTGATATAATCAAAATTGATGACAAAGAAATCCAAGCTTACTATGAAGAAAATAAAAATGATTATAAAGATTTTGCGGGGAAAATTCTAAGTCTAGAACAAAGCAAAGATAAAGTTATAAAAGATTTAAAACTTTCTAAACTTAAACTTAAAGCCAATGAAAGCTATGTGGCTTTGAGAAAAAACGAGCTTAATTTTGATAAAAATATCACAATCAGCGATGCTGATATTTATTATCCTTTAGAAAATATACAAAAAGCTAAAGAAAATGATTTTATTAAGCCTTTTAAATTTGAAAACGGCTATATGATTGCAAAAATTATAAAAATAAATCCTATACAAACTATGACTTTTGAGCAAGCTAAAAACGAAGTAAGTAAACTTTACATTAAAGAAAAAACTAAAGTCTTATTAGAAGAAAAAGCAAAACTCGCCCTAGATAATTTCCAAGGTATAGACATAGGTACTTATAGCCGTGACTCAAGCAAAAATGCAAAAGTGGGTAATATGATGAATGATACTGAATTTAGCGAGTTTTTAATGCATGTATTTGACTCAAATAAAGCTAAATCTTATGTATTATTTGATGATAAAGCAATAGTTTATGAGATCACAAAGCAAACTTTAGAAAATAAAAACAAAGAAGAAATTTACAAATTTATCATAGAGCAAAGCGCTAAACAAACTAAACAAGCTTTACTTAAGGAAGAATTATTAAAAAAACTTATAGAATTATATCCAATTCAACGCTATTATAAAGGAAATACAAATTGAATATTTTAGGAATTGACTTAGGCTCAATACAAACTTGCGCCATATTAGCACAAAAAAGCGAAGAAGGACTAAAAGTCATTGGTTTTGGAAAATCAAAATCAAATGGTATAAAAAAAGGAGCAATTACTAATATAGAACTTGCTTCAAAATCCATAGAAGAAGCAGTAGCTGATGCACAAATGATGTCAGGCGTGCATTATGATAAAGTAATTGTATCTATTTCAGGTGCTTATGCAAAAAGCGTAGATAGTATAGGTGTAGTTAATATACCAAATCATGAAATAGGTATTAAAGAAATTCACAGAGCAGTAAGCACAGCAAAGCATACTGCAAATATACCTAGTGGATATGAAATCATTCATGTATTACCTTATAATTTTAAAGTAAATGATCTTGAACATGTAGAAGATCCTTTGGGAATGAGTGGAAATCGCCTTGAAGTTTCTACGCATATTGTAATCTCGCAAGAAGTGCATATTAAAAATCTAAAAAAAGCTGTGGAGCTTGCTGATCTTAGAGTAGATAACATCGTTCTTTCAGGCTATGCTTCTTCTATTGCTTGCTTTGATGATAGTGAAAAAGAATTAGGTGCTATTTTAATCGATATGGGTGGAGCAGTTTGCGATATGGTCATTCATGCGGGTAATTCTATACGCTACAATGAATGCTTGCAAATTGGCTCAGTAAATATCACCAATGATTTATCCATAGCTTTACATACCCCACCAAAAGAAGCAGAAAAACTAAAATTAAATTATGCATCTTTAGCGCAAAATGAAAACTCAATTATACAAATTCCATACATGGGTGATGAAAAAAGAAAAAATGAAGTTTCGGTAGAAGTCATATCCAATGTAATTTATGCAAGAATTGAAGAAACTATTATTATTTTAGCTAAAATGCTAAGCGATAATGCTTGTGCAAATCAAGCAGGAGCAGGTATAGTATTAACAGGTGGAATGACAAAATTTGCAGGACTTGATAAGCTTGCTTCAGCTTATTTTGATAATAAAGCTGTTAGAATAGCGACTGCAAAAAAAGATACTATGGATGGTTTTAAAGAAATTTTTGAAGATGCAGAAAATAGCTGTGCTATAGGTCTTTGTTTATATGGTGGTGGGCATTTTACTCCTTATGAATTAGATTCTAATGAGAAACTAAGATACAAAGGAGAACCTGAATTTATCAATAAGCAGATCAAACAAAATCTTACCATAGATGAAAACGAAGAAGAAAATAAAGATTTTGAAGAAATTTTTCAAGATCAAAAAGAATTTGAAGATAAAAAAACAGAATTAGCAAAAATAGAAACAAAGAAAGATAAAAAAACGAATTTAATGCATAAATTTTGGAATAAATTAATAAACCAGTTCTAATAGGAGACACAATGAGCGAATATCTAGTGGAAGAAATGCAACACGCAAAAGGTGCAAAAATAAAAGTCATAGGCTGCGGTGGCGGTGGCGGTAACATGATAGATCATATGGTAAATATGGGTTTACATGATCTTGATCTTATTTCAGCTAATACTGATGCACAAGCTATAGCTAAATCTTTAGCAAAAACTAGAATTCAACTAGGTGAGAAAAAAACCAAGGGTTTGGGTGCTGGAATGCAACCAGAAATTGGAGCAGAAAGCGCAAGAGAAAGTTTTGAAGAAGTAAAAGCTGCTTTAAGTCAAAGCGACATAGTATTTATTTCAGCAGGACTTGGTGGTGGAACTGGTACAGGTGCAGCTCCTGTTGTAGCACAAGCTGCTAAAGAAGTAGGTGCGCTAACTGTTTCAGTTGTAACTATGCCTTTTGCATTTGAAGGAAAACAAAGAAAAAAATTAGCAGAAGCTGGTTTAGCTGAATTAAAAAAAGAAAGTGATTCTATCATTGTAATCCAAAACGAAAAACTTCTTAGCATACTCCCAAAAAAAGCAGGTATAAAAGAAGCATTTAAACTAGTTGATGATATTTTAGCTAGAGCTGTTAGGGGTATGGTGTCTATCCTTTTAGAAGATGGCGATATTAATGTTGACTTTGCTGATGTTAGAACTGTTATGAGCCACAGAGGTTTAGCACTAATGGGCGTAGGTCATGGAGAAGGTGAAAATGCTATCATGGATGCATTATCAAGTGCTATAGAATCTCCATTATTAGACGGCATGACTATGAAAGGTGTTAAAGGCGTAATCATCCATTATAAAATTGGTCCTGAATGCTCATTGATAGAAATTTCACAAGCTACTCAAAGCATTAGCGATATAGCAGATGAAAACGCAAAAGTAATCTTTGGTGCAACAACTGATGAGAGTATGGGTGATCGCGTTGAAGTTACTATCATTGCTACAGGTTTTGAAGATAAAGCTGAAATAGAAAGTGCTAAAGAACAAGAAGAAAGTAAAAAAAATAGCTATATGAATTTACGTAAAGCTAGCGGTGGATTTGATGAAGAAGTGATTTCTCAGCTTGATGTTCCTGCTTTCTTGCGTCGCCAAATGGATTAATTTTTTAGTAAAAATCCTTATATGAATTCTTCATTATTATGTGATTTTTACGAACTAAGTATGGCTTATGCTTATTTTAAACAAAATATGCATAAGCAGATTGTTTATTTTGAAGTTTTTTTTAGAAAAGCTCCTGATAATGCTTCTTATGCTGTTTTTTGTGGATTAGAACAAATCATAAATCATATTAATCATTTTTCTTTCTCTAAAGATGACATAATTTTTTTAAAAAATACTAAAAAATTTGATGATGAATTTTTAAACTACCTTTCAACTTTAAAATTTAGTGGAGATATACTAAGTGTTAAAGAAGGTAAATGTATTTTTGCTAATACACCTTTAATGATTATCAAAGCACCTATAATAGAGGCTTTATTGTTAGAAACTTTCATACTTTTAACCCTAAATCATCAATGTCTAATTGCCACTAAAGCTAGTAGAATTGCTCAAATTGCAAAAGAAAAATTGCTTTTAGAATTTGGCTCTCGTAGAGCTCATGGAGAAAGTGCGGCTTTAAATGGCGCTAGAGCTGCTTTTATAGGTGGTTTTCATGCAAGTGCTTGTACTTTAGCTGGGAAAAAATTTAACATTCCTATTAATGGAACCATGTCTCATGCTTGGGTGCAAATGTTTGATGATGAGCTAAGCGCTTTTAGGGTATATTGTCAAATTTATAAAGATAATATAAGTCTTTTGATTGATACTTATGATTATAAAAAAGGTATTGAAAATGCTATTTTAGTTTTTAATGAGTTAAATGCACAAGATTCCATGCAAAATTATTCTATCCGTATTGACTCAGGAAATTTGCTTAAAATCTCTAAATATATTAGAAAAAAACTAGATCTTGCTGGCTTAACAAAATGCAAAATCATAGCTAGTAATGCCTTAGATGAGTTCATCATAGAAAAATTACTAAAAGACAAAGCTCCAATCGATGCTTTTGGCATTGGAGAAAAGCTTATTACTTCGGCAAGTTCGCCTATTTTTGGAGCTGTTTATAAGCTTGTTGCATTAGAAAAAAACAATCAAATCATCCCTAAAATAAAAATCAGCGCAAGCTCAAGCAAAACAACCTTGCCACATTTTAAAAAACTCATAAGGTATTATAAAGAAAATAAAGCAAGTTTTGATATCTTATATGCACATGATGAAAGTATTAAAAATTATCAAGGTTATACATATAAAAATTTACATGAGCTTATTTTTAAAGATGGAAAATTAATCTATGAGCTTCCTAACTTGAAAAATATTCAAGAGTATCATAAAAAAAGTATTGATAGTTTGGATTTTAAACTAAAAAAACTTCAAAATCCAAGTATTTATAAAGTAAAAATTTCTAAAAAATTACAAAATATGCAAAAAACTTACTTAGAAAAAAATTAATCTTTTTTTCTAAGTTTTACCTCATCTTCTACTTCAAGTAAAAATCTATCTACAAGCTCATCTTCTTTTAATTTTGCCACTACTTCGCCATGTCTTATAACTAAACCTTGATTTTTTCCAAAAGCAATAGCCACATCAGCACCCTTAGCCTCGCCCAAGGCATTTACAACACAACCCATAACACTTATATTTAATGGTTCTTTTATATGCTTAGTTTTTTCTTCTACTATTTTAATCGCTTTGATCAAATCACTTTGAATTCTTCCACAAGTTGGACATGAGATGATATTTACTCCACTTTTTTGCACTCCACTATCTTGCAAAATAGCCCTTGCTACTTTAATCTCTTCTTCAAGCTCCCCTGTCATAGAAACTCTCATTGTATCGCCTATACCTTTTAAAAGCAAATTTCCTAAAGCAATCGAGCTTTTAACCGTGCTATGAAATTTAGTCCCTGCCTCAGTAACTCCTAAATGAAATGGATAATCACAAAGTGGTCTTAGAGCTTCATAAGCTTTTATGGTATTTTGCACATCTGAAGTTTTCATAGAAATTTTAATATCAAAAAAGTCTAAATCTTCTAGTAATTTTATATTATATAAAGCGCTCCCAAGCATAGCTTCTATATTATAACCATATTTATCGCTAAATTGCTTTTCTATAGAGCCATGATTTACCCCTATTCTAATAGGAATTTTCCTTTGTTTACAAGCTTGCACCACTTCTTTGATATTTTCTTTTGAGCCTATATTTCCTGGGTTAATTCTCACCCCATCGATAAATTCAGCACAAAAGACTGCTAGCTTATGATTAAAATGTATATCCACTATTAAAGGTAAGGGACTTTTTGCTTTGATTTCTTTTAAAGCTCTTGCATCTGCCATATCCAAACAGGCTAAACGCACTATATTTGCACCAGCAAAATAAAGTCTGTTAAGCTGCTCTAAACAACCTTCAATATCTCTTGTTTTAGTAAAAAGCATAGATTGCACTGAAATAGGAGCATCTCCACCTATTAAAACATCACCTACTTTTATTTGTCTTGTTTTGTACCTTGTCATTAAAATCACTCTAAAAATATTTTTAGAGTATTATAGCCCAAAAATGGGCTATATCATTAATCTTTTTTATTTTTATTAAGAGATTTATATTTTATATCTGTATCTCTTGTTAAAAGGGTAAAAATTTGATTTGTCAAATCTTGAGTAAGTTTTTTAGCTTCCATTTGATTTTGCAATGAAAAATCAACTAAAATTTGCTTTGCTTTGTTCTTATCTTTTTTATAAAGACTTAAATATTCTTTTTCCATAGCTTCTTGTTTTAAAGATGTGTCTTTTTCAAATTTAGCATAAGCATTTTTTACGATAGGAGCATATTTATTATAATCACTCATTACAAGAGTTTGCAACTTGCGATAAATCCAATAAATTGATTTATCATCAGCTTCATTTGTTCCTTGTTGATATCCTGCAATAAACTCATCATTACCAAAATAATAAGGCAAATACACACTCAAATCAGCCATTCCTATTGCAACATAATTTAACCTACCTATTTCTTTAGGAAGCCACGGTCTAACTTGCATAATGTGAGATTCATAAGTTCTAAACACACTCACAACACGGTAAATGTTTTCATTTTCATTGAAATTTGCATATGGATCATATTTTGTTCCATCATAGTGCGATCTTAAAGCTTTTTTTAAATCATCCACACTAAGTTTTTGCTCAGGTTGCAAAAACACATTAAAATTAGCGCCATTTTTTACATCTTGATTTAAAGATGGATTAAACATTTTTTGTATCCACCAAACTCTAGGATAATTATAAGTTAAATCTCTATCATCATTTCTTGTATAAACTTTAAAAAAATCAAAATCCTTATCCACTTTAGGATTATACGCTTTATGTATTATGGCAAAATTTATTAAATTTTTAGAATGCAAGGTATTTTCATCGTTGAATTTTAGTTGTTTTAGCCTACCTTGATTCGCACTAACAAAATACGAATTATTAGGAATTTTTACAGCCATCCACTGATGTGCTGTGGCACTTTCTAAATACCAAATTTCTTTAGAATCCACAAAAGCTACTCCAAAACCCTCAGCAGCTCCTTGTTTTTCTATAATATCACCCAATAATAAAACACCTTCTTTTGCACTTTTAATTCTTGGAAGCAAAACATCCAAAATATCATCTTCACTAATGCCATTTTTCTCATTATAAGGATCAAATTTTAAAAGTTCATCTTTTGCATAAATTGATTCAGTAGCACTTATCCCAACACCCATTTCATTAAAACCAGTAGCACCGTGTAATTTACTTTGCCAATTAGCTATGGTACTATATTGAAAAGATTTAGTAGGCAAAGGGTAAGTAAAATCATTCATTCCTTGATGTGCTTTAGTGCTATAAATACCTTTTTGATTTTCAACTCTTGGGTGGATTAGAAAAACTTGTGCTTTATCTGCCTTACTATCAGCACTTCTTGCAACCAACATAGAGCCATCTTTACTTGCTTCATTTGGTACTAAAATAGTAGTGCAAGCTAAAGTATTATTAAACAAAGCACCAAAAAGTACACAACCTGCAAGAAAACTAAACTTTTTCATTTTCTCTCCTTTAAATTTAAGAAATTAAAAAAGTATATTCTTATCAAAATAAATTTAAAATTAAAAATAAAATATTGTTTTTATTATAAAATAATAATTATTTATAAATAAATATATTTTTCAAGAAAAATCAACTGGATCTATATCGCAAGTAATATTTTTAAAATTTAAAGCAAAATGCTCAAATTTTACAAGTTCTTGATGGGTATTAGCACGCAATAACACATAAAAACGCCATTTTTTATTTAGCATTTCAATACCACAAGCACCATGGCCTACTAATTGCACTTGTTTTAATTCTTGAACTTTATTAGCTATAAATTCACACAAATTTAAAGCTTTATTTTTATCCTCATCTTCAATAATTAGCCTTAAAAGTCTTTTAAATGGAGGATAAAGTTCATTTCTAGCATTTAATTCATCTTTTAAAAAACTATCGTAATCTTGTATATATTTTTCAAAAAAAGATCTATTTTTAGTTTGTAAAAGCACCCTACCCTCACCCTTTCGACCTGCACGACCTGCTACTTGCATAGCAAGAGCCAAAGTCTCTTCTAAGGCTTTAAAATTAGGCCTAAATAAATATTCATCAAGCCCCAAAATCACACTCAAATCAACGTTGTGATAATCATGTCCTTTAGCAAGCATGGAAGTGCCTACTAAAATATCAATTTTTTCTTGGTTAAAATCTTTTAAAATCATATCAAGCTTTTTTACACTGCTAATCTCATCACTATCAAATCTTTTTATGATAGGATTAAACTCCGCTAATTCTTTTTCTAAAAGCTCACAAAGCTCTGCTGTGCCCATTTTTTTAGCTTCAAGCATAACTCCATTGCAAGTTGGGCAGGTTTGATCGATTTCTTTAGTGAAATTACAATAATGACATTTTAATGCATTTTTATTTTTATGTAAACTCAAAGCAATAGAACAAAAAGGGCATTTAATGGTATTAGTACATTCTTTGCATAAAATTTGTCTAAAATTTGCCCTTGTAGGTAAAAATACCACGGCTTGCTTTTTATTTCTTAAGCTAATTTTTAATTCTAAAAGCAATTTTGATGAAACACTAAGCTCACTCTGATCGTATAAAAACTGCTTTTTACTTTCAAAGAAAGTTCCTTTAAGTCTAAAACAAGGATGTTTATAAAAACTTACAACACTTGGAGTAGCAGAACCCAAAAGAACTTTTATATGTATTTTTTTTGCTATAAATAAAGCCAAATCTCTTGCATTGATTTTTGGATTATTAGAAGCTTTATAAGAATTATCATGCTCTTCATCAATAATAATCAAACCCAAATTCTTAAAAGGTAAAAACAAAGCCGACCTAGCTCCCACCACTAAAAGAGCTTTTGAATTTGCTAAATTTTGCAAATATTCTTGCTTTTTTTTCTTAGTAATTTTAGAATGCCACAAGAAAAAATGCTCGCCAAAATACACTTTTAATCTTTTTTGCATTTGTGGAGTTAGAGCGATTTCTGGCATTAAAAGCAAAACCTGCTTTCCTTGCTCTAGATATTCTTTTATCAAGCTAATATAAATTTCAGTTTTACCACTTCCTGTATCACCAAATAGCAAACTAGTTTGTTTAGTTTTTATAAATTCCAAAGCCTCTTGTTGGTTTTTACTTAAACTAGGTACTTTTTCTATATGAATTTTTTCATTTTTATACTCTTTAATGCTTTCAAACATACCTAAAACAAAAGCTATTTTACTAGCATAATAATAAGCAATAAATTGAGCAAGTTCGTATTGATATTGCGTTAGTTTAAAACCTGTTTTTTCCTTTATGGCTTGGGTTTTAAAATCAGGCTTTGAACATTTTTGTAAAATTATAGCTTTGAGATTTTTTTTCCTTGCAAGATCGACTATTACCTCATCTAAAATTTCAAATTCTTCTTCACTTTCATAAGTTAAGGTATCTAAATAATATCCTTTAATAGCAAGTTGATAAAAATTCAAAACACATAATCCTTACAATTTAAACTCACACATTCTAAAAAAACTTTTTCACTATTATAAGAAAAATCTATGTAATTTTTAGTATTTATAAAAAATCTATATTGAGTATTTGCTATTTTCATCCACGATTTTTTAGATGAAATGATTGGTTTATCTAAAACGCTGTAAGTACATTGTTTCGTATTTTTATAATTTTGAGAATTAGAACATACAAATAATTTTTGATTTTCACTATTTATTAAAGCTTCATCTAAAATTGCTGGAAAATCCTTACTTTCTTTAAATAAAAACTGATTTCTAAGTAAAGACAAAGAAGCATTGATAAGTTCTACCTCACTTTTTACTTGAATGAGTTTAGCATCGTTTTTTCCAAAAGAAAAATACGGATAAGCAATTACGCTAAGAATAGCAATAATCATCATACAAAAAACAAGCTCTATCAATGTAAAAGCTTTTTTTGTTTGCATTTATTTTATTTCTTCATCGATAGTATTGATAAGTTTATTGAGTTCTTTTTTTAAGATATAGTTTTCGTAGCTAAGTTTTACAAAAGCATTAATGAAATTTGCAAGCTCTATCTTGCCTGTACCTCCAGAAATTAAAGCAATTTCATCTTCAAGATGATTTGCAAATTCATTACTGCATGTTACAACAAAGTCTTTTGCATAGACATTAATTGTAACTTTTCTTTGGTTATTGTTTGCCAAGAACTGCCTCTATTTTTTTGATCACATCTTCGCTTTCAATATTTTTATTTTTAAGCTCTTCTTCTAAACGTGCGATTTGATTGTTTTTAGCTTCATTTTGTGCTTTTACACTTACTAATTCATTTCTTAAATTTTCATTGATTTCACATACTTCATTATATTTAGCCAAAAGCTCATTTACTTTATCTGTCATTGTGTTGATTATTCTTTCATCATACATATTTTCTTGCCTTTATTGATTTTATATTTAGAGTATTTTAAACACATAATTGTAACAAAAAAAAATTTAATTTTGCATAGCTTTTTGTTTTAAAATTTAAATTTTTACAAAAAATTTTGTGTAAAATTAGCAAAAATACAAGTTAGGAAAATTTATGTTTGAACTTACTAGTGATTTTAAGCCAAGTCCTGATCAAAAACAAGCCATTGATGGTATAGTAAAAAGCATTAAAGCGGGCAATAAATACCAAACCTTGCTAGGTGTTACAGGCAGTGGAAAAACTTTCACTATGGCAAATATCATTAAAAACTTAAACATGCCTACTCTTATCATGAGTCACAATAAAAGCTTATGTGCGCAACTTTATAGCGAATTTAAAGGTTTTTTTGCAAATAATCATGTGGAGTATTTTATAAGCTATTATGATTATTATCAACCAGAAGCTTATATACCAAGAACGGATGTTTTTATAGAAAAAGATAGTTCCACTAATGAAGATTTAGAAAGATTAAGATTGAGCGCAAGCGCTTCGCTTTTAAGTTATGATGATGTTATTTGCATAGCTAGTGTTTCGGCAAATTATGGTTTGGGAAATCCAAGTGAGTATGTAGGTATGGTTTTAATTTTAGAACTAAATATGCAAATTTCACAAAAAGAACTTTTAAAAAAACTTGTAGACATGGGTTATAAACGCAATGATAATTTCTTTGATAGAGCTGATTTTAGAGTAAATGGAGATATAGTAGATATATATCCAGCTTATTATGAAGATGAAGCTATTAGGCTTGAGTTTTTTGGCGATGAGCTTGAGGTGATGTATCATTATAATGTCTTAGAAAATAAAAAAGGTAAAGATTTAAAAAAATTCATACTTTACCCAACCAGTCAATTTAGCGTAGGTGAAGTTAGGCTTAAAGAGGCTATAAAAGGTATAAAAGCTGAATTAAATAAACGCCTTGCTTATTTTGAAAATGAAAATAAACTCGTAGAAGCACAAAGGTTAAAACAAAGAGTAGAATTTGACCTTGAAATGCTTCAAAGCACTGGAATGTGTAAAGGAGTTGAAAATTATGCTTTGCATTTAACAGGGCTTAAAAGTGGTGATACACCTTATACACTTTTTGATTATTTTGCTATTAAAAACCAAGACTTTTTAGTCATTGTAGATGAATCTCATGTATCTTTACCACAATTTCGCGGGATGTTTGCAGGGGATAGAAGTAGAAAACAAACTTTGGTTGATTATGGTTTTCGTTTGCCAAGCGCCTTAGATAATAGACCTTTGATGTTTGATGAATTTATTAATAAAAATTGTAAATTTTTATTTGTTTCAGCTACACCTGCACCTTTAGAGTTAGAATTAAGCAAAGAAAATATTTTTTATCAAATCATGCGTCCAACAGGGCTTTTAGATCCTAAAATAGAAATCAAAGATAGTGAAAATCAAGTAGAAATTTTATACGATGAAGCTAAAAAAGTTATAGAACGCAATGAAAGAGTTTTAATAACCGTTTTAACTAAAAAAATGGCTGAAGAGCTTAGTAAATACTACTTAGAACTTGGCTTAAAAGTAAAATACATGCACTCAGAAATTGATGCAATAGAGCGTAATGAAATCATCCGTGGTTTAAGAAGTGGTGCTTTTGATATTTTAATCGGAATTAATCTTTTAAGAGAAGGACTTGACTTGCCTGAAGTTTCTCTTATAGCCATTATGGATGCAGATAAAGAAGGCTTTTTAAGAAGTACCACTGCACTCATTCAAACGATGGGGCGTGCTGCTAGAAATGTCAATGGAAAAGTTTTACTTTTTGCCAAAAAAATCACAAAATCTATGCAAGAAGCTATAGATACTACTAATGAAAGAAGGGCTTTACAAGAAGCTTATAATAAAAAACACAACATCACACCAACCTCAGTAAAAAGAAATATAGAAGAAAGTTTAAAACATGAACTTGAGCAAGGAGAAATTTATCGTAAAGGCAAAGAACTTGAAAAAATGCCTGCAAAAGAACGCGCTAAAATAGTAAAAGAATTAAGAAAACAAATGTTAGAAGCAGCTAAAAATCTTGAATTTGAAAAAGCGGCAATGCTTAGAGATGAGATTAATAAATTAAGAACTTTATAATCCCTTAAATAAAGGGATTATTTATTTGCTCTTTCTATATATTCTCCACGCACAGTATCAACGCGAATTACTTCCCCTTCTAATACATGGAAAGGAATTTGCACTACTGCACCTGTTTCTAAAGTAGCTGGCTTTTTGTTTGAACCTTGAGTATCACCTTTAAAATTTGGTGCTGTTTCGATAATTTTAAGCTCCATTACTTGAGGCACCTCCACACCTATTGCTTTTCCATTATGGAATAAAACATCCACCATAGTTCCATCAAGCATCCATTTTTTAGCTTCACCCACATCTTCATCGCTAATTGCAACTTGCTCATAAGTTTGAGTATCCATAAATTGACAATTTTCACCATCATCATATAGATATTGCATTTGCTTTTCTTCTAAATTTGGAGATTCGCATTTATCTCCTGCATGGAAAGTTTTTTCCAAAACCTTACCATCGATAAAAGATTTAATTTTAATACGAACAAAAGCAGGACCTTTTCCTGGTTTTACATGTTGATATTCTACGATTTTAAAAGGAATACCATCAATTTCTATTTTTAAACCTTTTTTTAAATCTCCCATTCCATAAGAAGCCATATATTTTCCTTAATTTTAAAATTAAAAAATAATTGTAACAATTAAGGCTTATAAAAAGCCTTAAATTTCTGCATATTCTGCAAAAATACAAGCATCAACTGCCCTTAATTCCTCAAGTAAAGCTTTTGAAATTTTTGCATCAAGCAAAATCACAGCTAAAGCTTTTCCAAAACCATTTCTACCAAGTCTAAAATCAGCTATATTGACATTATTTTTAGCTAAAATTCCGCTAACATTAGCAATAACTCCTGGTATATCATTGTTATTTAAAATTATCATTTTCCCTTTTGGTTTAAAATCTACATCAAAACCATTTAACTCTACTATCCTTTGTTCGTTTTCACCAAAAATAGTTCCTGAAATAGAAAGGTTAGAATTATCTGTAATTACCTTTATGGTGATTTTGTTACTATAACCACTACTTGGTAAAATACAAGAAGAAAGTTCCACACCCTTGTCTTTAGCTACAAAATGTGCATTAATATAATTAATATTTTCACCTAAAATTCCTCTTAAAACACTCACTGTTGCAAAAGTTAGCAAAGACTCATTATACTCACTAATTTGTCCTTCACTTTCAAGTTTAATAGCTTTAATAGGAGTTTTATCAAGCTGAGCAGCCAAAAAGCCCATTTTAGAAATAAGCTCAATATAAGGTGCTACAAAACTTGGCAAATCTTCAGTTTTAATTGGTAAATTTAAAGCATTAGGATAAGAAATTCCTCTTGCGGCATTTAAAGCTTGCTCACATGCTTGGATAGCTATATTTTCTTGACTTTCTAAGGTATTTGCACCAAGATGAGAAGTAACAGAAACATTTTCAAAATCTAAAAATGGATGATTAGTTGCAGGTTCTTTATTAAACACATCGATACCAAGCCAAGCTATTTTACCACTTTTTAATCCTTCACACAAAGCATCTTCATTATAAAGACCACCTCTAGCACAATTTATCAATCTTACGCCATCTTTCATTTTAGAAATTTCTTCAAAAGAAATCATATCTGTTGTTTCTTTTGTTTTTGGTGTATGTATAGTAATAAAATCACTTTGAGTTAAAATTGTATCTAAAGAATTCACGCACTCAATACCCAAATCAGTCATTTTAGAAGCTACCACATAAGGATCATAAGCTATAACTTTCATACCAAAAGCTTTTGCGCGTACAGCTACTCTTGAACCTATATTACCAAAACCTATAACCCCTAAAGTTTTGTTCATAAGTTCAATACCATACCATTTTTCTCTTTCCCATCTTCTTTGTATTTTTAAAAAATTATGAGCATTTACAAAAGATCTTGCAGAGCATAATAGATGATTCATAGTAAGTTCAACTGCTGCTATGGTATTAGCCGTTGGCACATTCATAACTATAATGCCTTTTTTAGAGCATTCATCTATATCAACATTATCAACTCCAACGCCTGCTCTAACTAAGGCTTTTAAATTAGAACATGCATTGATAAATTTCAAATCCACATCTGTTGAACTTCTAGTAATAGCCACATCTACATCACTTAATTTTGTTAAAAGCTCATCTTTAGGTAAATGCGCTGCTTCAATAAGTTCTACATCATCAGCTTTTCTTAAAAGCTCCACACCTTTGTCTAATATTGCATCACATACAATAATTTTTTTCATAACCAAACCTCCTTTAATTTTGCATTTATGTTGTAAATTTTTAATTTGTCGATCAGTGCGTTTAAAACTTTTTCATTATTTGTATCTAAATAAATTGCCACTTCATCTTTGCTTTGTGTTAAAGTGTATTTGATAAAAAAAGAATGCAAAGTTTGCTTTAAACAAAACATAGAATAAACATCGTTTTTGTTTACATCGAGCATATAAAATTTTTGTTTTGGTTTTACTACAGAATCATCCATATTAAAACTCATATAAAATTCATTCGCTGCTGGAGAAAAATCATTAACTTTAAGATTTGAAAGTTTATCTTGCCAAGTTTGTGGTAATTCTTTTTTTATCTCATCAAAAGAATATTTAACATTTTGTGAGATAGGCAAATTTCCAACACTTACATATCTCACCATAAAAACAAAAGCAACAATCAAAACTAGGCTTAAAAAGCCTAAAATACCATAAAGGGTATATTTTTTCATTTGTTATTATGAAAGTTGATCTTTGATAATATCACCTAAAGTTACTTTATCATTATCATTGATTTCGTTTAACGCTTCTCTTTCTTTCATTCTTGCAAGACTTTTTACGCTTAAACGAATTCTATTTTTCTTTTCATCAATGAAAACAATTAAAGCTTCTATTGTATCGCCTACTTTTAAACTTGAAAAATCAATATTACCCAAATCTTCTTTGTGAATTAGCGCATCAACACCCTCTTCAAGCTCTACAAAAACTCCAAAATCCTTAATATCTCTAATTTTTCCTGAGATAATATCATTTACTTGGTGTTTTTGTGCATAAACCTGCACAGGACTTTTTTGCAATTCTTTAGTACTTAAAGAAATTTTTTGATTTTCTTTGTCAAGCTTGATGATTTTAACTTCTATAACATCACCAACTTTATACATATCTTTGCATTTATCGTTTCTATTCCATGAAGCATCTTCATTATGCAGCAAACCTTCTAAGTTTGCAATTTTTACAAAGGCACCAAAATTAGTTACAGAAGTAACACTACCTTTTACCACATCACCTACCTTATGTGATTTTAAAAACTCATCAAAAGGTTTTGCTAATAAATTTTTTAAAGAAACTCTAAGTCTTCTTTCTTTAGTATTAATCTCAATTACTTCCACATCAAGCTCTTGGCCTTCGCTAATATAATCTTTTGGATTTTTAGCATTTTTATCCCAAGAAATTTCACTTATATGTAAAAATCCTTCTATATCATTTCCCAAATCAACAAAAGCACCATATGGCTCTATATTTGAAACCGTAACCTTAATAGTGTCACCAACCTCTAAACCATCTTTAATTTCATCCCAAGGATCAGGCATAGCAAGTTTGATAGATAAAGAAAGATGTTTTTTATCTTTATCATATTTAATCACTTTTACAGGAACCTTATCACCCTCATTATATAATGAACTAGGATTTACCGGTCCTTTATAAGAAATTTCACTATAGTGAACCAAACCATCAACACCGCCTACATCAACAAACATACCATAGGTAGTGATTTTTTTAACAATACCTTCTATGATTTCTTCTTGATTTAACACATTTGAGATAATCTCTTTGCGTTTTTTTCTTTCTTCATCTACTATTTTTTTTCTAGAAACTACTATACTTTGAGCTTCTTTATCTATTTTGATGATTTTAACTTTGAAAGTTTTATTGATGATGTTATTTGAATCTTTAAAGCTACTTTGTGATTTTGGCAAGAAAAATTCTACTCCATTTTCATCCACAGCTACAAAACCACCTCTATTTTTGCCAATGATTTTTACATCAAACATACTTTCATCATCTTTATAATTATCAATAAATTCTTTAACTTTTTGCTTTCTTAAAGCTTTTTTATGAGAAAGTAAAGATCTGCCACCGCGAGAACCCACTATAGCAACTTCTAATGTATCGCCTTCTTTGAAGATAAATTCGCCTTTGTCGTTTTGAATTTCTTCTATTGCCAAAATACCTTCTGATTTTTGCCCTACATTTACAAATACTTCATCGCCTTTAATCGCGACAATTATACCCTGTGTAGTTGCCTCCTCATCAGACTTGAAAGATTCCTCGAGCATTTGCTCAAAATCTTCTTCTATAATAATATCCTCTAGTCTGTTTTGAACTTTTTTGTTCACCTCGCTCATCGTGGTCCTTTGTTTTAAATTTTAATTCTTGATTATAGTATTGTTTTCTTTAAACTTAGTTAATTTTGGTGTATTCTTTGATTTTTTCCAAAACCAAATCAATCACCCAATCGGGTGTAGAAGCACCTGCGCTAATACCGCATTTTTCTTTTCCGCTAAACCATTCTTTTTGAATTTCTTTTTCATTTTCGATTAAGTAGCTATCCTCGCAGTAATTTTTTGCTATTAAAAAAAGTTGCTTAGTATTAGCTGAATTTTTTCCTCCAACTATTATCATTACATCACTTTTTTTTGCAAGCTCATTGATTGCTTCTTGGTTTTTAAAAGTTGCATCACATATGGTATTAAAAACGCGTACTTCCTTAACCCTAAGCATTAAATAATTTACAATTTCCATAAATTTTTCTATCTTTTTTGTAGTTTGTGATACCACTGCAATTTTAGAAGGCAATTTAATATCAAACAATTCTTTTTCATCAAGCACTACATATGCCTTAGTGCTTACATAACTTCTAACCCCTTTTACTTCAGGATGATTTTCATCTCCAAAAATCACAACTTCATAACCTTCATTGCTCATTTGCTCACAAATTTTTTGAGGTTTAGTTACAAAAGGACAAGTTGCATCAAAAATTTCTATATCTTTTTGCTTTAATTTTTCTAAATCTTGCTTTGTAATACCATGGGTTCTGATGATAGCTTTTTTTTCTGTGCTTAATTCATTAATATCATTTAATGTTTTAACATTATAATTTTTCCAAAGTCTTGTGATTTCTTCATTATTATGGATTAAAGGGCCTATGGTAGCTGCATCTTTAATCTGTTCAGCCTTTTTAATAGCTCTTTTTACCCCAAAACAAAATCCATAGCTTTTTGCTAGTTCAATCTCCAATTTTAGCTCCTATTTGCTTCAAAATCTCAATAAAATTTGGGAAAGAAGTTTTAATGCATTCACTATCATCTACTTCCATTCCACATCTTAAACCTAAAATTAAAAAACTCATCGCAATTCTATGATCTCCAAAGCTTTCTATTTTAGCACTTTTAACTTCGCCACCTTCTACTTCAAAACCATCTTCTAATTCTTTTACTTTTATGCCACATTTTTGCAAATTTAATACAATTGATTTGATTCTATCACTTTCTTTTACGCGTAATTCTTTAGCATTTTTTATAATGCTTTTTCCTTTTGCACAAGCAAAAGCTATGGCCAAAGCTGGAATTTCATCAATCAGCCATGCGATATTTTCACTCACACTTACTGCCTTTAAAGACGCACTTTCAACACAAATTTCTCCAATACTTTCAAAATCTTCATTGGTAATATTATAGGTGATCTTTGCACCCATTTTTTCTAAAATTTTAAAGGCTTCAATACGTGTTTTATTTAACAAAACATTTTTTAAAACTACTTTTGAATGAGGTAAAATACAAGCAGCTAAGGCAAAGTAAAAGGCTGATGATGGATCATTTGGTACACATACTTCAAATGCTTTTAATTTTTCTTTTAAAGGATTGATTTTGATAAAAGTTTTATCCTCATTTAAATACTCAATGCAAGCCCCCATTTTATTAAGTATAATCTCACTATGATCTCTTGAAAGCTCAATTTCTTTAAAATAACTTTCTTTTTTGGCAAATAAAGCTGCTAAGATTAAAGCTGATTTTACCTGAGCTGAAGCAATATTACTACTAAAATCAAAACCATCTAACTTAGCCCCTTGTATACAAATAGGCGCTAAATTTGCATTAGCTCTTCCATAAATTTTAGCTCCTAAACTCATCAAAGGCTCACTTACACGTCTCATCGGCCTAGCATTTAAATAACAATCCCCGCTAAGTACAAAAAATTCATCTTCAATAGCGCTTAAAAGACCTATTAAAAGTCTCATAGCTGTACCTGAATTGCCACAATCTAAAACACAATTTGGAGATTTTATATATTTTGGAGCTTTAATACAAATTAATTCATCATTTTCTTCAACCTCAGCTCCCAAAGCTTGAATGATTGCTAAAGTATGTAAAGTATCTTGGGCTTTTAAATAATTTTTAATCTTACAAGTTCCTTGGGTAAGCAAAGAAAAGATAGCAAAGCGATGAGATATAGACTTATCAGAAGCTATATATTCAAGCTCTGCTGTAAAAGAATCAATAGGACTGATTTTCATCGAAGTTTTAAACCATGTTCATCATCTAAAGCTTTGATGATTTTATCAATATATCCAAGAATAATATTATCTTCTAAGGTTTTTTCAAAATCTCTAAATACTAAATTAATAGTCAAGCTATAAAAATCGCCTAAATTCTCATCTGTATATAAATCTACTACTCTAAAACTTTCTAATCTTTCAATATCTAATTTAGCAATAGTGTGTTTGATTTTTTCATATTCAAAACCCTTAGGTATAACTATACTTAAGTCCCTGCTCATAGATGGAAATTTAGAATAAGCTTTAGCGGTTTTAAAGTCTTGTTTTAAGCCTTCTAAATCAAGCTCACAAATATAAGTTTTAACCAGATCTCTTTTATTTTCTATACTTAAATGCACTCTACCTACAAAACCTATACGCTTGCCATTTTTATATACATTTGCTTGCTCATATGGACTTAAAAATGCATATTCTGATTTTTGCAAACTAAACTCACCTATAATGCTCTTTAATTCTGCTAAAAAAGTATAAAAATCTACCAAAATAGGCTTGGCCTTATTTGTGATTTTAGCTTCTTCTTTGTAGCCACTAAAGATCATCGCAAATTTAGCATGCTCATTTGAAAACTCATCAAAAACACTACCACATTCAAAAAGTTTGATTTTCTTTTTTGAATTTCTTAGATTAAAGCTTGCTGCATTTAAAAGGTGATTTATCAAAGTGCTTCTTAAAGTATTAAGTTCATTGGTGATAGGATTAATAAGCTTATTTTTAATGCATTTAAATCCTAATTGACTTAATTCTTCTTCATTATCTAAAACATAATGCACACTTTCAAAATATCCATTACTACTTGCTTTTAATCTTAAATTTTTAAGCTCTTGATAATCAAAATATACTTGATTTAGGCGATTTTTTTCTTTAAATTCTAAAGCTTTTGATGGGATATTATCAATGCCAATAATTCTTACTATTTCTTCACTAATATCAGCTATATTTGCTATATCACTGCGATGAAGTGGGATTTTGATATTAAATTGCTCATCATTTACCACACTTATTTCAAAGCCTAGTTTTTTAAGAATTTTTACTAAATTATTTTTATCTATAGGCATACCAATGATTTTATCAATCTCTACACCAAAAATACCAATAATATTTGCTTCATTTTCTTTAAAAACTTGTTGACTTCCAGAAAAAACACTCATCGTGCTAATTTTCAAGCACTCATTAAATAAATACTCCATTCCCAAAGAAAGCTTAGGCTCACTACCTCTTAAAGAACGATATATAGTGTCATTTTTCTTTTTATAAAAGGCTATTGCATTTGCTATAGTTTGAGGACGAGTATAACTTGCTTCTATAATGATGATTTTGCTCTCATCATTGATTTTAAATTTATCTTCTTGCTCTATACCCGCTAAGGCAATCAACTCATCTTTATAATAAACTCCATATTCTCCATGTTCTTGAGTTTTAATTTCTAAAACAATCTTTTCATCGATTTGACAATCTTGACAAAGTTTATGAAAATCATAAGCACAAAAAATCACTCCACTCGCATGAGTTGCATATGTTAAAAGATTTTCTATATTATTATTTTTATATGCTTCTATCAAAGCAAGGCGAATTTGTATCGTAATATTTAGCTTAAATTCTTCTTTAATCTCTAATGCTTTATAAGCAAAAAAGCCTTCAACATCGCTTTGATTTTTAACACTTAATATTCTTCCTATACCTACGCTATTTTCACTTTCTTTTAAAGGATTTAATTCTTTTAAATTTAAATCAAGTGCTGCGCTTAAATCTCTAGCAACACCATATAAGCTCAAACAATCTCCGCGATTTGGAGTAAGTTCAATTTCAATTAATTCATCATTAAAAAGTTCATAATCATTTAAAGCTTTTCCTAGAACTAATTCTCCCATGCTTTCATCTAAAACCATAATGCCTTCATTGCTTTTTCCAAAACCAAGCTCACTAGAAGAGCAAATCATACCCATAGATTCAACCCCTCTAAGTTTGGCAGGTTTTATCTCAAGTCCATTTGGAAGCACTGCACCCACTAAAGATACGGCTACAAATTGATCTTTATCAACATTTTTTGCCCCACAAACAATTTGTAAAATTTCATTCCCAACATCTACTTTGCAAATATTCAATTTATCTGAATTTTCATGTTTAACTTTTTCTAAAACCTTGCCTATTACAACTTTTTGGGGAGCTTTGACACTTTTGAAACTATCAACTTCTAATCCTATAGAATTTAAAGTATTTACTATAGTTTGCGTTGATATTTCACTTAAATCAATCCATTCATTTAACCAATTTCTACTAATAATCATCTAAATTGCTCCAATAATCTTAAATCACCTTCAAACATAGAACGCAAATCAGGAATTTTATGTAAAAGCATAGCAAAACGCTCCACACCCAAACCAAAAGCATAGCCACTTACATTTTTATAACCAACAAATTTATAAACATTAGGATCAACAACACCGCATCCTAAAACTTCAAGCCATCCTGTTTGCTTACAAACCCTACATCCACAACCTTTACAAAATACACAAGAAATATCTACTTCAGCAGATGGCTCTGTAAAAGGAAAAAAGCTAGGTCTAAAACGCACTTTTACATCACCAAACATATGTTTTAAAAAATGTTCTAGCATATCTTTTAAATTTGCAAAATTTACCTTATCACCCTCTTCTACCACAAGTCCTTCCACTTGATGGAACATAGGTGTATGGGTAATATCAAAGTCTCTTCTAAAAACTGCACCTGGTGCTATCATTCTAATAGGTGGTTTTTGAGATAGCATAGTTCTAATTTGAACTGGAGAAGTTTGAGATCTAAGCAAGGTTTTATCTTCAAAATAAAAAGTATCTTGCATATCTCTTGCAGGATGATTTTGTGGTAAATTTAATGCTTCAAAATTATGAAAATCATCCTCAATCAAAGGCCCTTTTTCTATGCTGAAATTTAAAGCTGTAAAATATTCTATGATTTTATCCATAGTTTGCATGATTGGGTGCAAAGCACCTGCATTTGAAGTTTCATCAAAAAAACTAAAATCTTGCACATCTTGTTTCATTTTTTCATTTAAAGCTTTTTCTTCCAATTCTTTTAATTTTACTTGATAAGCTTCATTAAATTCATCTCTTGCTTTATTTAAACCATTAGCAAATTCTTTTTTTTCTTCACCTTGCAAATCTTTTAACTTTGCAAATTCCAAAGTCAAAATACCTTTTTTTCCTAAAACACTTACTTTTATATTTTCAAGTTCTGCTAAAGTACTTGCAGAAGCAATTTTTTCTATCATATCTTGCAATTTTAGCTCCAACTAAATTTTTTTTAAACATTCTAATGTAAAATTATTTAAAATTAGCAAAAATAACAAAAAAAGGACTACTAAATGAGAGAAAAAACCGTATTTGAACTAATCATAGAAGGAAAAATCCCTGCTAATAAAGTTTTAGAAAGTGAAAAATTTTTAGCCTTTCATGATATTAATCCTAAAGCACCTATTCATATTTTAATCATTCCAAAAGAACATTTTGAAAACTTTCAAGAATTAAGACCTGAATTAATGAGTGAAATGACACAATTTATTCAAGAACTAGCTATTCTTTTAGGGCTTGATAAAAGTGGGTATAGATTAATCACAAATTGTGGAAAAAATAGCGGGCAAGAAGTCTTTCATTTACATTTTCATATGTTAGGTGGATTTGAGCTTCCAAAAAATAAAGAAACCCAAATCAATCCTGAATCACTATTCTAAAAAGAGCTTAACTCTTTTTAGATAGCAGGACCAGCTAATTTAAATTCTGCTCCTTCTTTTACATCTTCATAGCGTTTAAAATTTTCTATAAACATTTTTGCAAGCTTTAATTTGGTTTCCTCATAAGCTTTTTTATCTTCCCAAGTATTAATAGGATTTAATAGCTTGCTTTCTACACCTGCTAATTCTTTTGGAACTGCAAGATTAAATAAATCATAATTTTCAAACTCACAATTTTGTATACTACCATCTAAAATCGCATTAATGCAAGCTCTAGTAGCTTTAATGCTCATTCTTTTGCCTACACCATAAGCTCCACCGCTCCAACCGGTATTTACTAGATAAACATTCACATTATGCTTGCTGATTTTTTCGCCCAAAAGTTTTGCATAAACAGTTGGGTGTAATGGCAAAAACACTTCTCCAAAACAAGCTGAAAAAGTCGCAACAGGCTCAGTAATACCTCTTTCAGTTCCTGCTACTTTTGCAGTATAACCACTTAGAAAATAATACATTGCTTGTTCTTTACTAAGTTTACTAACCGGAGGTAAAACACCAAAAGCATCTGCTGAAAGGAAAATAATATTACTAGGATGACCTGCACTAAGACTTGGCTCGTGATTTAAAATATGTTCTATCGGATAAGAAACTCTAGTATTTTCAGTTTTAGAACCATCATTAAAATCAACGCTTAAATCATCTTTTAAAACTACATTTTCTAAAAGTGCATTTTGCTTTATAGCTCCATAAATTTCTGGCTCACTTTGTGGGTCAAGGTTAATACATTTTGCATAACAACCTCCTTCAAAATTAAACACACCCTCATCATCCCAGCCATGCTCATCATCACCTATTAATTTTCTTTTTGGATCGGTTGAA
The DNA here is from genome assembly GCF_025772785.1 of Campylobacter sp. CNRCH_2015_0338h. Classification (NCBI taxonomy): domain Bacteria; kingdom Pseudomonadati; phylum Campylobacterota; class Epsilonproteobacteria; order Campylobacterales; family Campylobacteraceae; genus Campylobacter; species Campylobacter sp. CNRCH_2015_0338h. The sequence goes on along the minus strand of NZ_JAKMST010000004.1, from coordinate 110,118 downwards.
AGAGTAGTTTTACCTGTACCGCTAAGTCCAAAGAAAAGCGCCACATCACCTTTTTCTCCAACATTAGCACTACAATGCATAGGAAGTTTATTTTCTAGCGGAAGCCAATAATTCATCATAGAAAAAATTCCTTTTTTCATCTCTCCGCCATACCAAGTCCCACCAATTACTGCTATATTTTTTTCTATGTTAAAAATGACAAAAACTTCTGAATTTAAACCATCTTTTTCATAGTCTTCATTCACACATTTGCAAGCATTATACACCACAAAATCGGGTTTAAACTCACCAAGCTCTTCTTCTTTTGGACGAATAAACATATTTTTTACAAAATGCGCTTGCCAAGCAATTTGTGTTACAAAACGCACAGCTTTGCGACTTTTTAACGAAGCACCACAATATGCATCTTGGATATAAATATCACTATTACTAAGCTGCTTTTTAGCTTTTGCTAAAAGTTTTTCAAATAATTCCTCGCTAATAGGTTGGTTAATCTTACCCCAAGCAATATATTTTTGTGAAGGATCTTGTTTTACAAAATATTTATCCTTAGGACTTCTTCCGGTAAAAATTCCCGTATCCACACTAAAAGTGCCATTTTTAGTACATACACCTTCATTGTTATTTCTTTCATGTTTTAAAAGCTCATCATAACTAAGATTATGAAAAACTTGCCCGATATTTTCTAAACCTAAATTTTCTAAACCTATCATTTTTGCCTCCTTATTTATAAGTCATTAAAACCTGGCCTTCACTTACACTCTCACCAGCATTTACTAAAAGTTCTGCAATTTTTCCATCTTTACTTGCACTAACTTCAATCTCCATTTTCATAGCTTCAAGCACAGCTACAACTTGACCTGCTTTAACACTGTCATTTTCTTTTACTAAAATTTTAAATACATTTGCATTCATACTCGCAACGATGGCATTAGCACTATCATCTACTTGTGTCTTTTTCACTTCTGTTTTGTCTGAATTTACTTTGACAGCACTTTTAACATTAACATCTCTATCAAAACCTGCACTTACTTCCACATGATATTTATTACCATTAACTGAAACGGTAAATTGATTTTCATTGATAAGACTTGGTTTTAATTTGCTATTTTTTCTAACATTAACCTTAGCTTCACCTTTTAAGAAAACTATACCTTTTTCTTTACAAGCTGCAACGATAAAAATATTTTCTTCACTTGTTTCTAAATTTTCCTTTTCCAATAAGTTTTTAATATAAGCTATACTTTTACTCTCATCTGCATCAGCGATATCTGTAGCTAATTTTATAGTTGGTTCTAATTTTAATTGCTCGCTTGCAAGTTTAATTACTTCAGGATCTGGAACAACGGGAGTTTTTCCAAAATATCCTAAAACCATCTTACCATACCCATCTGCTATTTTTTTCCAAGGTCCAAACATTACATTATTAAAAGCTTGTTGAAAATAAAATTGCGATACAGGAGTAACCGAAGTACCATAGCCACCTTTTTCTACCACTTCTTGCATGGCTTTTATAACTTGAGGAAATTTATCTAAAATATTATTATCTCTCATCATTTGTGTATTAGCAGTTAATGCTCCACCTGGCATAGGTGAAAAAGGTATTAAAGGATTTACCGCTGTTGCTTCAGGTGGTAGAAAATAATCTTTTAAACAATCTTTTAATACTTCTTCGTATTTTAAAATTTTTTCTTCATCCAAACCAAGATCAAAATTGCTTCCCTTTAAAGCATGAAGCATAGTTAAAATATCAGGTTGGCTTGTACCACCACTAACAGGAGCAGCAGCCAAATCTATACCATCAACACCTGCTTCTAAAGCCGCTAAATAGCATGCTATACTCACCCCTGCAGTTTCATGCGTATGTAACCTTATATGCATATTTTCAGGCAAGTTTTTTCTAGCCATTTTAACAACTTCATAAATTTTATTTGGGTTAGAAGTCCCGCTTGCATCTTTAAAGCAAACGCTATCAAAAGGAATTTGCGCTTGTAGGATTTCTTTTAAAATTCTTTCATAAAAAGGTACATCATGCGCACCTTTACATTTTGGAGGCAAATCCATTAAAGTAATAGTAATTTCATGTTTTAAACCATGCTTAACTATACATTCTCCACTAAATTTCAAATTATTTACATCATTTAATGCATCAAAATTTCTTATGGTGGTTGTGCCATGTTTTGCAAACATTTTTGCATGTAAATCAATAATTTCTCTACTACCTGTATCAAGTGCTACAGTATTAACCCCTCTTGCAAGGGTTTGCAAATTTGCTTCTTTTCCAACGATAGCTCTAAATTTATCCATCATTTCAAAGGCATTTTCATTTAAATAAAAAAATAAGCTTTGAAACCTAGCTCCACCGCCAAATTCAAAATGCTTAATATCTGCTTCTTTAGCTGCTTCTAAGGCAGGAAAAAAGTCATTCATCAAAACTCTAGCACCATAAACAGATTGAAAACCATCTCTAAATGTGGTATCCATCACATCAATTAATTTTTTAGCCATAATTTTTCCTTATTTTTGCATCTTTGCAATTATAACCTTACTTTCTTAAAAAATAAATTTATAAAATTTGGTTTAACATAATGATAATAATCGCAACAGGCGCAACAAATCTGAGTAAAAAATACCATATTTCAAAAATACTTTTACTCATAAATTTAGAAAACAAATTATACATTTTCATTTTATCTACAAAAAATCCTACAAAAATAGCACTAGCAATAGCTCCAAGTGGGAGCATAAAATTAGAAGTTAATTTATCCAAAATATCAAAAAAACTTAAACCAAAAAAACTAAAACTAGCCCCATAACTAGCACTAAAAGATAAAATACAACTCATCCCTAAAAGAAAAACCACAAAACCTATAAAAACCAAAGCCTTTTTTCTTGAAATTTTATATTCATTCACAAGATAAAAAGTAAAAGGTTCTATCATAGAAACTGCTGAAGTAATCCCTGCAAAAAACAAAGCCAAGAAAAAATAAAAGGCTAAAAAATGCCCAAAGATAGCACCTAAGTTGGAAAATAAAGTCGTTAAAGATATAAATACAAGTCCAGCACCTTCTGCGGGATTGGCATTAAATTTAAATATAAAAGTAAATACAATAAGCCCCATCATTAAGCCTATACTGATATTTAAAAGCACAATTATGGCTGAACTTGTGATTAAATTTGTATCATCTTTTAATGAAGCTGCGTAAGTAGTAATACAACCTATACCTAAACATAAGGTAAAAAAAGCAAGGCCTAAAGCTGTTAAAACCGAATTTAGATTAAGTTTAGTAAAATCAGGATAAAACAAATAAACAAAAGCTTCTTTAAAACCATCTTGAAAAAAACAATACGCTAGCATTAAAACAAGCATGATAAATAAACTTGGCATGATCCAAACATTAAGTTTTTCTATACCACTTTTAACTCCTCTTGAGACAACAAACAAGGTAAGAAAAAAAGCAATTAAAAAATACAAACTACTTTCTAAAATACTATTTTGTATTAAATTTCCAAACAAAGCTCCTGCCTCTTGGGTATTGCTAGGCAAATAATAAATCGAAGTTATCATGTATTTTAAAACCCAACCCATAATAACAAGATAAAAAGATAATACAAAAATTCCACCAAGCATAAAAAATCCAGCAAATTTCCATTTTTGAGCATATTTAGTTGCCAAGCTTTTATAAGCATTCACAGGATCACTTTGACTTAATCTTCCCATAGCAATTTCAGCCAAAAATACACAAAATCCCACACTAATAGTCAAAAGCAAATACAAAAGCACAAAAGCAAAACCACCATTTTGCCCTACTAAGGTTGGAAATTTCCAAGCATTTCCAAGCCCTATAGCCCCACCTGCAACGGCTAATACAAAGCCTATTTTAGAAAATTTATCATTCATTTTAATGCCTTAGAAAAAAAGCTGTCTGGCCATGATTAAAATCACTGCTAATGGAGAAATATATCTTAAAAAGATATACCAAATTTCAAAATATACCCCACGCATAAATGGTTGAAATAAAATTTGCAAAGCTTCTTTTTTAAGCACAAAACCTACAAAAAATGCTGTAATTAAAGCAGAAATTGGCATTAATAAATTTTGTATGAAAAAGTCTAAAATATCAAAAAAACTTTTTCCAAAGAAATTTAAACTTGGTGCGCTTACATGATAAAAAGAAAGTATAGATAAACTTCCAAGAAAATAAACAATCACACCTACAAAAACCAAAGCTTTCTTTCTTGAAATTTGATAACGATTTATAAGATAAAAAGTAAAAGGTTCTATCATGGAAATAGCTGAAGTAATTCCTGCAAAAAACAATGCGATAAAAAAGGCTATGGCTAAAACATTTCCTAAAAATCCTAATTTTGCAAAAAGTGTTGTTAATGATATAAATATAAGCCCTGGACCTTGTTGGGTAGGATCAGCCCCAAATTCAAATATAAAAGTAAATACAATAAGCCCCATCATTAAGCCAATGATAGTATTAATGATGATAATATTTAAAGCACTACTTATAAAATTTGTTTTATCGGGCAAGCTTGCTGCGTAAGTTAAAATCACACAAACACCCAAAGACATACTAAAAAATGCAAGCCCTAGTGCATCTAATATAGAATTAACACTTAATTTTGAAAAATCAGGTACAAACAAAAACTCACTTGCTTTAGAAAAACCATCCATGCTAAAAGAATACCCGAGCATTAAAATAAGTAGTATAAATAAGCTTGGCATCATCCAAACATTGAGTTTTTCTATACCACTTTTAACACCTTTTGATACTACATAAAAAATAACTATAAATACAAAAGTAAAACATATAAATTGAGATAAAACATCATTAGAAAGTAAATTTCCAAAAATAGCGCCTGCTTCATTTGTATCTTTAGGTAGTTCAAAAAACCCAAAATAAGCATATTTTGCTATCCAACCTATCACAACACTATAAAAAGACACTAAAATAATAGCACCAAGCATAAAAAATCCCGCTAGTGACCATGCCTTTTTATTTTTTGGTGCTAAAGTATGATAAGCATTTACAGGATCTTTTTCGCTAAGTTTTCCTATGCTAAGTTCTGCTAAAAATATCACAAAAGCCACACCCAAGGTTAAAAGTAAATACACCACTACAAAAGCTGAACCGCCATTGTTACCTACCAGAGTTGGAAATTTCCAAGCATTTCCAAGCCCAACGGCTGAACCTGCCACTGCTAATACAAAACCTATTTTAGAAAATTTTTCATTCATCTTTTAACCTTAAAAAAATAATTGTTTTATCATGATTAAAATCACCGCCAAAGGTGAAATATATCTTACAAAAAAATACCAGCACTCAAAGTATTTACCCCTCATATAAGGATAAAATAAAGTTTGCAAAGCTTCTTTTTTAAGTACAAAGCCTACAAAGATTGCACCAAATAACCCGCCCAAAGGCATCATTAAATTTGAAGCTATAAAATCTAATATATCAAAAAAACTTTTTCCAAAAAATTCCAAAGAATCTTTACTCCACTCAATTCCTGATAAAATACACAAACTTCCCAAAAAATACACAATGAAAGCTATAAAAATCAAAGCTTTTTTTCTTGTAAAATTATAAGAATTAATTAAATAAAAGGTTAAAGGTTCTATCATGGAAACTGCTGAAGTAATCCCTGCAAAAAATAAAGCTATAAAAAAGGCTATGGCTAAAATATTTCCCAAAGGTAAAAAGCCAATTGGATCAATATTTGAAAACAAACTCATTAAAGATACAAAAATCAAACCTGGACCTTGCTGAGCTGGATTGCCATTAAATTCAAATATGAAAGTAAATACAATAAGTCCCATCATAATACCAATGATAATATTAATAATAATAATATTAATAGTACTTGTAATAAAATTTGTTTTATCAGGCAAACTTGCAGAATAAGTTATAATCGAACCCACTCCAATAGATAAAGAAAAGCAAGCAAGTCCTAAAGCACTCAAAAACGCCCCTACACCAAGCTTAGAAAAATCAGGAGAAAACAAAAATTCACTCGCCTTAGAAAAACCATCCATACTAAAAGAATACCCAAGCATTAAAATAAGTAGTATAAATAAACTTGGCATCATCCAAACATTAAGTTTTTCTATACCACTTTTAACACCTTTTGATACTACATAAAAAATAACTATAAATACAAAAGTAAAACATATAAATTGAGATAAAACATCATTAGAAAGTAAATTTCCAAAAATAGCGCTACTTTCTTCTATGCTTTTTGGTAAAGGAAAAAATCCAAAATAAGCATACTTCACAATCCATCCTATAATCACACTATAAAAAGAAACAATCAAAATAGCGCCTATTAAAGAAAAACCGACTATAGACCAAGCTCTTTTGTGTTTTGGTGCTAAAGTATAATAAGCATTTACAGGATCTTTTTCACTAAGTTTTCCTATACTAAGTTCTGCTAAAAATATCACAAAACCTACACCCAAAGTCAAAAATAAATACAAAAGTACAAAGGCTGAGCCTCCATTTTGCCCTACTAAAGTTGGAAATTTCCAAGCATTTCCAAGCCCAACGGCTGAACCTGCCACTGCTAATACAAAGCCTATTTTAGAAAATTTATCATTCATAAAAATAACCTTAAATTTTATAAGCACATAAAAAACATTTAATGTAGCTAAAAAAAACTTTAATTTATTTTAAAATATGCTTATTAATTTAAATTTCAATAATTTTAAAGCTATATTAATATATAATTTCGCTTTTATAAATCACGAGTAGGGATACGCAAGCCGAAAGGATTTAAATTTTATATCGAGGGAATACTATGAAAAAAATCGTATTTTTAATGCTAGCTTTAAGTGGTTTTGCATTCGCTGCTGAAGGCTCTATGAATCAATGGTTAGCTTCTTTTTCTATCTTAGCAGCAGGTTTAGGACTTGGTGTTGCAGCTTTAGGTGGTGCTATTGGTATGGGTAATACTGCGGCAGCAACTATAGCAGGTACTGCTAGAAACCCTGGTCTTGGTGGTAAATTAATGACTACTATGTTTATTGCTTTAGCGATGATTGAAGCTCAAGTTATCTATGCACTTGTTATTGCTCTTATCGCTCTTTATGCTAATCCATTCCAAGCATTAGTAGCAGCTTAATTATAAAAGCCCTTTTTAGGGCTTTATGCGGTTATGGTGGAACTGGTAGACACGCCATCTTGAGGGGGTGGTGCGCTCAGCGTGTGCGAGTTCAAATCTCGCTAACCGCACCATTTAAGGAATTTTAAAAAATGGTTTTTTATCTCTTAATTAGTGCAATAGCTTTTTTAATTCTTTTTTTTGCTATTAAAAAATATACACTAAAATTAGATGAGCAAGTCTTACTTGAACCCATTAAAAATGATATTTATCCTGAGTTTTGTGATCTTATTAACGAAGAAATAAGAAATATCAAAAACAATCTTTTACAAAACACTTTTACACTTCAAAATGAAAATAATAAAGATGAATTTTTGGAAAATTTAAGCGATATGAGCAGAAAGCTTAACCATATTCAAACTATGAATTTAAGTAAAAAAAGCAATGCTTTGTGGGAAGAAGCTCTTTTTGACTTTTTAAAAGAGCTCGAAAAGCTTAATGAACAATACTTAAAGAATAGTGATGAGATTAATGATTCAATCAGAACTTCTTTGCAAGAAAAATTTTCTAATTTAACAAAAAACTAACACAAACAAATTATTTATTTCAAAAAACACTTTATAATTTTAAGCTATTTTTATAAAGGAAATTCATGTTTGTCAATAAGAAAAAAATCAATGAGCAAATTATTCAATTAGAACAATCTAATCAAGCTTTTCAAGATATACTTAATGCTATTAGCAAAACTATGGCGATGATAGAATTTCAAACAGATGGGACCATCATTAGCGCTAATGAAAATTTTCTAAAAACTATGAATTACTCTCTAGATGAAATTAAAGGAAAACACCATAGTATGTTTTGCTTACCTGAAGTAGTAAAGTCTCAACGCTATGTTGATTTTTGGAGAGATTTAAAAGGTGGTAAATCAAGAAATGGTCTTTTTAGACGCATCGCAAAAGGTGGAAAAGACATTTATCTTGAAGCTAATTATCTTCCTATTTTAGATCAAAATAACAAAGTATATAAGGTTATTAAATTCGCCAATGACATTACTCAAAGGCACTATGAAATGCTTGATTTAAAAAACACCATAGATGCAGCTAATCGTTCTATGGCTATTATTGAATTTAATCCTTATGGAGAGATTTTAAATGCTAATGAAAACTTCACTCAAACTATGGGTTATTCACTAAATGAAATCAAAGGAAAACACCATAGTATGTTTTGCGAAGAAAAGTTTAGAAACTCAAAAGAATATACAATTTTTTGGGAAGAATTAAGAAGTGGTAAATTCCAATCAGGAAAATTTATACGCTTTGGTAAAAACAATAAACTAATCCACCTAGAAGCAAGCTATAATCCTATCAAAAATGATGATGGAGAAATTTATAAAGTTATTAAATTTGCAACAGATATTACCGAGCAAGTTGTAAGAGATGAGGAAAAACTAAAGCTCATTAGCGAACTAGCAGAACAAAATGATAATTTAACTCAAGAAGGCGATAGTGTTATAGAAAATACGGTTCAAAATATTCAAAATATTGCCGAGATGATGAATAATAGTAGTAATTTAGTTTCATCATTAAATGAACAATCAGAAGAAATCAAAAATATCATTCAAACTATTAGTGATATAGCAGATCAAACCAATCTTTTAGCGCTAAATGCTGCCATAGAAGCAGCGCGTGCTGGAGAACATGGACGTGGTTTTGCCGTGGTTGCTGATGAAGTTAGAAATCTAGCTGAAAGAACTGGACATTCAGTAAATGAAATTACTACTACCATTAATTCTATTAGAAATGTAACAGCTGAAGTGGTGCAAAGTATTAAAGATGGTTTAAGTGGTGTAAATCAAAGTGTGGATTTAGCCAAAGAAGCTAGAGAATGTATGGAAAAAATTAGAAATAGCTCAACTAAAGTAGCACAAGCTATGCAGGATAAATAAGAGTTTTTAGCTCAAAAGCTAAAAACTTTTCCTGCTATAAAGCTTTTTTCTACCTTACCTTGCAAGGTATCATTTGCATATAAACCTTCCCCTTTAAAAGAAAGATTTTCTTCAAATACAACCAAATCAGCATCAAAACCAAGTTCTATTTTACCTTTGTTTAATCCTAAAAATTGCGCTTGATTATAGCTTGTAAAATCACATAATTCTTTCCAAGTTAAAACACCTTCTTTTACTAAATATGTAAAACATAAACTCATATACATAGCTATGGCATTAATTCCAAAGTCTGCTTCATCAAAAGCTAAATCTTTTTTAGTGCTAGGAGTATGCAAAGAGCTTAAGAAAGTAATTTTTTTATCTTGAAGTAATTTTTTAAGACCTATTAATTCATTTTTTGCTCTTAGTGGAGGTAAAATTTTTGCTTGAGTATTGAAATTTTCACAAGCGTTTTCATCTTTGATTAAATGATGGATTGAAATTTCACTATATTGATCATGTAGTAATTCAAATGATCTTGTAATTGCTAAAGAGTTAAAACAAGCTTTGTTTTTATAAAACTCCACCAATTCTTTCATTTTTGCTACTTCACTAGTCTCAGCTATATTACTAATTCCTATAAGTCCTAATTCAAAACTTGTTTGCCCATCATTCATCACCCCATGATCATCAAAACTCTCATCAAAACACTTTAAAAACATCGGAGTTGATTTCATATTAGCATATTGCATGCACTGTCTTAAATAATTTGCGCCTAAAGTACTTGAAAGCTCCAAGCCTTTTGCACCCATATCAATTAAGGTGGCGATATTTTTTAATTTTTCTGTTTTATCTAATACATTAATAGTAGGTAAAACATTAATATCTAAAGATTTTAATTTATCAAAATAAAGTGCATAGCCTTGAGTGTTAGCTTCTAAACTATCTTTTAAAACAATAGTCCCTACCCCGCCTTTTAAGCATGCTTTTTCAAGATCATATAATTTATCTATACTAAATTCATTATCAAGCAAACTAACATTTAAATCAATAAACGAAGGAAGCAAAGTTTTGCCTTTTATATCAACAATATACTCATCATCTTTTAAATCATTGGCAATTTGAGTGATTTTTCCATCTTCTATTTTAAGATCAAGTACTTGTTCACCATAAATTTTTGCACTTTTGATAATCATGATATTTCCTCCTTTGATGACATCAAATCTTTCAAAGATTCCCAAGCATTTTTACCCTCTAGCATTAAAACCACTTCATTGACAATCGGGGTATAAATTTGAAATTGCTTTGATAAGGCATGTATAGCATAAGCAGTTTGCACTCCTTCGGCTACCTCTCCAAGCTCCATTAAAATATCTTTTATATTTTTGCCACTAGCCAAACTCAAACCTACTCTATAATTTCTTGATAGATTGCTTGAAGCTGTTAAAAATAAATCTCCAGCCCCACTAAGTCCTAAAAATGTTTCTTCTTTAGCACTAAAAAACTGCCCAAAACGGTGCATTTCTACTAAACCTCTTGAGACTAAAGAAGCTCTTGCATTATTGCCTAAATTTAAGCCATCACAAACTCCGCTTGCAATTGCTAAAACATTCTTATAAGCACCACAAATTTCAGCACCTTTAACATCAGAACTTGTATAGGTTTTAATATAGTTTGGAAAAAAACTCGCAAATTGATTACAGAGTTCTTGATTTTTACCACTAATAACCAAAGCACAAGGTTTTTTCTCTAGCACTTCGCTTGCAAAAGAAGGTCCACTTAAAAAACAAAGTCTATCACTACTTATGAACTCACCAAAAACCTCATCCATAAATTTTAAACTTTTGCAATCAATGCCCTTAGAAGCTACAAGAATTTTTTGATTTAAATCTTTAAAATTATTTACAAGCCACTCATGTATTCCTTGAGCATATAAAGCAAAAACCAAATATTCATACTCTAAAGCTTCTTTGGTGCTAACAAAATAAGAAAGATCTTTTTCGTGAAAAGAAGTTATCACGCATTCATTTTTAACACTCAATGCATCATATAAAGCACTTCCCCATTTTCCTGCACCAATAACTGCTATTTTCATATTTAACCAAGTTTTGCTTTTAAAATTTCATTTACCTTAGCAGGATTAAATGCACCCTTGCCTGCTTTCATTGCCTGACCGACAAAGAAACCAAAAAGTTTATCTTTGCCACTTTTATATTCAGCTACTTTATCTTCATTGTTTGCTAAAATTTCATCAACAATCTTTTCAATAGCACCATCATCGCTTACTTGTTTTAAACCAAGTTTTTCAATAGCATTATCAATTTCAACTTCTGTATTTTCAAACACATAAGCTAAAATATCCTTACCTGCTTTAGCACTAATAACACCTTCTTCTATACGTTTGATTAAAACAGCTAATTTTTCTTGTTTTATAGGTGAGTTTTCTATAGTTAATTCACCTTTTAAAAGTCCCATTAACTCGGTCGTAAGCCAAGTAACACAAAGTTTTGGGTTTAATTTTTGATCAATTAAATGCTCAAAATATCTACAAAGCTCCAATGAAGACACAATCACTTCACTATCACTTTCTTTAATACCTAACTCACTAACAAATCTAGCTTTTTTCTCATCAGGAAGTTCAGGTATATCTTGACTTAGCATTTCATCATCTAAAATTACAGGTAAAAGATCAGGATCAGGAAAGTATCTATATTCAGCAGAATCTTCCTTACCTCTCATACTTCTAGTAACCAAATTAACCGTATCAAATAATCTTGTTTCTTGCACAACTTCTTGATCGTATTTTCCATCTTCCCAAGCTTCACTTTGGCGTTTTACTTCATACTCAATCGCCTTTTGGATAAAACGGAATGAATTTAAATTTTTAATCTCCACTCTAGTATAAAGCTTATCATCACCCTTTGGACGAATACTAACATTAGCATCACATCTAAAACTACCTTCTTGCATATTTGCATCTGAAATATCTAAAAATCTTATAATAGAATGAAGCTTTTTCAAATAAGCCACTGCTTCATCAGAACTTCTAAGTTCAGGCTCGCTAACGATTTCAAGCAAAGGTGTACCTGCTCTATTTAAATCTACTTTTGAAAAATTACTTTCATGTATATTTTTCCCCGCATCTTCTTCTAAATGAGCTCTAGTAATACCTATGCGTTTATTTTCTCCATTTACATTGATAAACAGCTCACCATTTTCTACTATAGGAATGTCAAATTGCGAAATTTGATAAGCCTTTGGTAAATCGGGATAAAAATAATTTTTTCTATTAAAAATACTTTTTTTATTTATAGTTGCATTAACTGCTTTTCCAAATGCTATAGCTTTTTTCACTGCTTCTTGATTTAATACAGGCAAAGCACCTGGTAAAGCTAAACATGTTGGGCATACATTAGTATTTGATTTTTCTCCAAAAGAAGTTGCACATGAACAAAAGATTTTTGTTTTGGTATTTAATTGTGCATGAACTTCAAGTCCTATAACAACTTCAAACATTAAAATTTTCCTTAGAATTTTTTGTTTATTCTAGCGTTTTTTATTTCAAAAAGAGTTTAAAAAAGAATAAAAGAGGAATATTAAAAAAGAAAAAAGCAAAAAATATTTTTTGCTTTTTAAAAATTAATGATGTTCATCAACTACAGTTGCACCTGCTAAATAAACATAAGTTAAAATCATAAAAATAAAAGATTGCAAAAATGCCATAAAAGTTAGAAGCATATAAGCAGGTAGTGGTGCAACCCAAGGCACAAGAGCTAAAATAACTGCTAAGAATAAATCATCTCCTTTGATATTACCAAATAAACGGAAAGATAAAGAAATAACTCTTGAAAAATGAGAAACCACTTCTATAGGAAACATTAAAGGTGCTAGAATTTTAACAGGTCCCATAAAATGTGCAAAATACTTAAAAAATCCTTGAGTTCTAATGCCTTCAAAATGATAATACACAAATACTATAATAGCCAAAGAAGCACTAAAATTTAAACTAGCACTTGGAGCTTCAAAACCTGGGATAATCCCTATAATATTACTAAAAAACACCATAAAACCTATAGTTGCAACTAAAGGCAAGTATTTTCTAGCAGCTTCATCACTACCCATAGTATCTCTACCCATACTTAGAATGCCTTCCATATAAGCCTCAGCTAAATTCTGACTACCTCTTGGAACAATTTGCATGGATCTTGTAGCAAGTTTTGCTAAAATCAAAGAAATCACAACTACTATACCTAAGTGAAAAAAGTATGCAAAAGTGTGACTAGAATCTATAAAAGAACTAAATAAAAATAAATCTTTCATTAAAAATCCTTAGCAGAATAAATATTTCAAAGCTAATATTATAAAAAAAAATTGCTTATATTTTAATGAAAATTCATTTTATTAGCGCAAAAATATCCTCCTAAAATCGCACCTGTAAAACCACCGCCAGGAAATATAAAAGCATTAGCAAAATACAAATTTTCTATACTTTTACTTTTATAATGCAATCTATATTTAGCCCCTTCTTGATCTTGAGAAAATCCATAAATTGCACCCTCGTAAGCTTTAGTGTATCTTTGTATAGTTTTTGGGGTAGCTAATTCTTGATGGATTAAGTGTGAACTTAAATTTGGAAATATCTCATCTAGTCTTTGCACTATAGCTTTTAATACTTCTTCTTTTTTAGCTTTATAATCTTGTTTATTTAAATCCCATTCACTATAATTTGAACTAAAAGCTACAACACCTATGTATTTATCGCTAGCTAAACCACTATCAATTTTAGAATAATTCACAAAAGCCATAGGTCTTTTTTTGATATCTAATTTTAAAATATTAGTATTTTCATATGAACTATTTAAAAAATCATCCTCAAATATAAAATTGCAATAATCCATATTTTCATAAATTTTAGAAATATCTTTATCATAAATAAAATAAGCACTTACCAAAGAACAAGCACGCTTTTTAGACTCTATTGCTTTGATTTCTTGGGTTAAATTTAAATCTTTAAGTAAGTCTTTATATACGATTAAAGGATCACAATTTGCAATGATATTTTGTGCACAGATGGTGTGTTTTTGATTGTTTTGAATGTATTCTACTCCATAAGCTTTTTGATCTTTTGTGAGTATTTTAATAACTTCAGCCTTAGCTAAAACCTGTCCTTGATTTTCTTTTATAACCTCAGCCAAAGCATCACTTAAAGCTTGTGAGCCACCTTTAATATATACCCCACTATCATAATAATGCTTTTGAGCAATGCCATGAAAACTAAAAATAAATTCCTTACTATCATGATGATAATAACTCATATTTGCATTTAAAATCTTTTTTAACTTATCATTTTTAATATAAGCATTTAAAACATCATAAACTTTTTTATTAAACAATCTATTTTTGATAAATATCCAAGAAGTGCTAAATGGAAATAACAATAATTCACTTAATTTTAAATCCCAAGGAAACCTTCGAATAGCATAAGCTTGCGTTTTTATAGCTTTAAAATATTTATCAATGCCTTTGCATTCTTGTGGAAATTCTTTTTTCAAAACCTCTTTTACGTTTTCTATACCATGAGGCAAAGTTAGATTATAATTTTTACTTTTAATACTCCATGCACTTGGTAAAAGTAAAATTTCAATTTTATTCTTTATACCAAGTTTTTCAAAAATCAAATGCTTCATATCAGTTTTTGCTTCACCTAGGTCCATTTCATGAAGCCCCGCATCAATCAAAGCACCTTTTCTTTTAAAACAAGTAGCACAACCACCAATTAAAGAATGCTGTTCTAAAACTAAAACTTTTTTACCATTTCTAGCTAAAAAAGCACCCGCGCTTAAGCCTCCAAGTCCTGAACCTATAATGATTACATCAAATTTTACATCCATTCTAAAACCTCACGTAATTCTTTAGCTACAAAACATTTTAAACCAAGTTCTTCTATAGGTTTAACCGGCACTATGGCATTTTTAAATTTTTGCATTTTAGCTTCTTTTAAACGCACATCAAGTGAAAATACTTCTTTAATCTCACCATTTAAACTAAGCTCACCCACAAAAACACTATCTTTGCTTAAAGGGCGGTTTTTAAAACTTGAAATAATCGCTGCAACCACCGCTAAATCTGCCGCAGTTTCGCTAATTTTCACCCCACCACTTACATTAATAAATACATCATAATGCCCCAAAGGAATTTCAAGCTTTCTCTCAAGTAAAGCTATGAGCATATCTAAACGATTTTTTTCATAGCCTGTTGCACTGCGTTTTGGGTAAGCACTCTCACAAACTAAGGCTTGAATTTCTAGTACTAAAGCTCTGCTTCCTTCCATCACTACACTCAAAGCGCTACCACTTACTGCCTTGCCACGCGTAAAAAATCTATTAGCTATGTCTTTAGCACTAATTAAACCCTTAGAAGTCATTTCAAAAATACCAACTTCGGAAATATTTCCAAAACGATTTTTAAAACCTCTTAAAATCCTTATTTCTTTATTAGCATCACCTTCAAAATAAAGCACTACATCTACCATATGCTCTAAAATTCTAGGTCCAGCTATAGCTCCATCTTTAGTAATATGACCTATGATAAAAGTGCTGATATTATTAGCCTTAGAATAGCGCATTAACTCAAAAGTAATTTCTCTAACTTGAGTGATACTACCTGCTGCTGAAGTAATTTTATTAGAATATAAAGTTTGAATAGAATCAATAATTAAAATTTCATAATCTTTTTTAGAAAGCTCGCTTAAAATATCTTCCAAGCAAAGTTCAGTAAGTAAAAATAAATTCTCGCAATTTGCATTCAAACGATCTGCGCGCAGTTTGATTTGAGATTTACTCTCCTCTCCACTTACATAAAGTACTTTTTTACCACTTTTTGCCAAATTGGAAGCAATTTTTAATAAAAGTGTGGATTTTCCAACCCCAGGTGAACCCCCAATTAACACCAAAGAGCCCACAACAAGCCCACCACCTAAAACTAAATCAAGCTCATTATCGTCAGTGCTAATGCGAGTGAAATTTTCTGCTATAACATCATTTATACATACTGCAGAACTTAGAGTGTTTGAGAGTGAATTTAACTCTTTTAAAACCTTAATTTGCTCTTGCTTTAGCTCAATAAAACTATCCCAAGAACCACATTCAGGACATTTGCCTAGCCATTTACTTTGCTGATTTCCACAAGCTTGACATTCAAATAAAATATGTTTTTTAGCCATAAATTATGCAAAAATCTCTTCAACTAAAGTTTTAACATATTCATTAGGATTAAACTCATGAATTTGTCCTAGCTGCTCCCCTACTCCTACATATAAAATAGGAAGCTCAAGTTCTCTTGCTATACTAAACAAAGCCCCACCTTTAGCGGTTCCATCAAGTTTTGTAATAATCACTCCATCAAGTTTTACTAAATCATTAAAAGCTTTTGCTTGCAAAATTCCTGCCACACCTTGAGTGCCATCAAGTACAAGGATTTTTCTATGAGGAGCTCCTTGCATAGCTTTATCGCTTATGCGAACGATCTTTTCAAGCTCATTAGCAAGATTTTTTTGATTTTGCAAGCGTCCTGCTGTATCTAAAATAACCCTATCATAGTTTTTTGCCAAAGCTTTAGAAATAGCATCATAAGCAACTGCTGAAGGATCGTGTCCTTGTGAAGTAGCTATGATATCTATATCTAATTTTTGCGCCCATAATTTTAACTGCTCTATAGCTCCTGCCCTAAAAGTATCACAAGCTCCAAGTATAACCTTTTCACCATTTTCTTTATGCAAATGTGCCATTTTAGCAATGCTTGTGGTCTTACCCACTCCATTTACACCTAAAATCAAATCCACAAACGGTTTGGCATTAGCAAGTTCTGGCTTATCATAAATAAAATAAGTTCCCATAACACGCTCTAAATCAGCCTTTTTGACCTCATCATTTGGAGGAAGATAGTAAATAATCTCTTCAACTATTTCATACGCCACATCAGCTTCTAAAAGCATTTCTTCAAGCAAATCTTTAGTAATGATTTTATTTGAAGCCTTAACTAAATGAATACTTTCTAAAGTTTTTTTCAAACCATTTTTTAAAAATTCAAACATCACATTATCGCTTTTTGTATATCTATATCTAACATTTCTTCAGGGATTATCCCTAAATACTCTTTAATCTTTTCGCCTTTTGCATTAAATAACACCATTGTTGGTACAGAACTGACATTTAAAACTTTAGAAAAAACAAAATTATTCTCTCCCATAGCTACTGGAAATTTAATTTTTTCATCTTCTATAAAAGTTAATATTTCTTGCTCTTTATTTTCTTCTAAAAAAAGTGCTATTACTTCAAATCTATCTTGATATTTATTATTTAGATTATTTAAATGTGGAATTTGAGCCTTACAAGGTGCACACCAAGTCGTAAAAAAAACAAACAACTTAGCTTTAGCTGTATCATCAAAATTAAATGATTGCTCATGATATTTCACATACATTTTTCTACCATCTAAAAATTTTAAAGTAAAATCAGTATTTTCACTTTGAGTTAAACTTGCATTGTCTGTATTTTCAGTGCTAGAATTTTCTTTATCACTCGAACATGAAGTAAAAAATATCATAATAAAAATTGCTAAAAAAATTTTAAATTTCAAATCTTATCCTTATGATTTTTTAAGCTTAAAAGTATAACATAAAAAGTTAAAAACTTTAAGGAAAGCCTTGATAAAAAACAATTTTAGAATAAAACAAAAATCCAAAATGCATTTAAAATTAAAGTATCAATACAAAAGGGATTTTTTGGTTTTTCAAGAAATAAAGAAAATTCTAAATTTATGCAAAAATTGTAGAAATATCCTTATATATATCCCTTTAAAATATGAAATTAATCTTTATAAATTCAGGCATTTTCTAACAAAAAAATATCAAATTTTCGTCCCATTTATGCAAGATAAAAGTTTAAAGGTAGTAAAATTAAGATTAGCTCTTGAAAAAAAGAGCTTTGGGGTGTATGAGCCAAAAGATTCTTTTTTGCAAACTCGCATTGATGTTGCGATTATCCCTGTAATAGGCGTAGATGCAAAGTTAGGAAGAATCGGTCATGGTCAAGGTTTTTACGATAGGTTTTTTGAAAGCATTTCTTATAAAAAACCTTTGGTTATTTTTACGCAAATGATCGATGCAAAATCTGATCAATTTTTTAGCCAAGATCATGATATAAAAGGAAATTTTTATATAAACCCTTATAAAAAATATTTTAGGAAAGTTAAAAACAATGATAGAAATATTAGTTGCATTAATAGCCGTTTTTATAGGCGGAGGGATTGGGTATATAGTCGCCAAAAAGATTAATGATGCAAATTTCAATATCTTTTTAGAGCAAGCAAAAGCAAAAGCAAAAGCCATTGAATATGAAGCTGAACTAACACTTAAAGATGCTAAAAATTCGGTTGCTGAAGCTGAATTTGCGGCAAAGAAAAAATTTGATGAAAAAATTCAAAAACTTCAAAAAGAACATTCTATTAAACTAGAAGAGCTTAATAAAAAAGAACAAAATCTTCATTATCAAGAAAAACTTCATGAGGAAAACAAAAACAAGCTGGCAAAAGAACAGCAAGCTATAAAAGCTTTACACGAGGAAAATGAAAATTTAAAACAAAATTATGAAACAAAGCTTAGTGAAGTATTAAAAATTCTTGAGCATTCAGCTGGTCTTACACAAGAAGAAGCAAAAAATATAGTTTTACAAAAAGTAGAAGAAAACTCAAGAGCTGAAATTGCTCATATTGTTAGAAAATACGAAGAAGAAGCTAGAAATAAAGCCAAAAGAAAAGCTAATTTTATCTTAGCGCAAGCTACTTCAAGATTTGCAGGAGAATTTGCTGCTGAAAGATTAATCAATGTAGTAAATATCAAAAATGATGAGCTAAAAGGTCGTATTATAGGTAAAGAAGGAAGAAATGTTAAAACCTTAGAAATGGTTTTGGGTGTTGATATTATCATCGATGATACACCTGGAGCGATTATAGTAAGTTGTTTTAATCTATATAGACGTGCCATTGCTACAAAAGTGATTGAACTTTTAGTTGAAGATGGCAGAATTCAACCTGCAAAAATAGAAGAAATTCATGAAAAAGTTTGCAAAGAATTTGAAGATAATATCTTAGAAGAAGGTCAAACTATAGTAATGGATTTAGGGCTTAATAATATCCATCCTGAAATTGTTAAATTAATAGGAAAATTAAGATATAGAGCAAGTTATGGCCAAAATGCTCTAGCACATTCTTTAGAAGTGGCACATTTAGCTGGAATCATAGCAGCTGAGTGTGGCGGGGATGAAAAATTAGCAAGAAGAGCTGGGATTTTACACGATATAGGCAAGGCTTTAACACATGAATTTGAAGGCTCTCATGTGGATTTAGGAGCTGAACTTTGCAAAAGATATAAAGAACATCCTGTTGTGATTAATGCAATTTATGCTCATCATGGGCATGAAGAAGCTATTAGCATAGAATCAGCTGCAGTTTGTACAGCAGATACACTAAGCGCTGCACGCCCTGGTGCAAGACGTGAAGTTTTAGAAGCCTTCTTAAAAAGAGTGAGCGAACTTGAAGATATAGCAAAGAGTAAAGAAGGGGTTAAAAAAGCTTATGCTATTAATGCTGGTAGGGAAATTAGAGTTATTGTTAATGCAAAATTAGTCAATGATGATGAATCTGTGCTTTTAGCTAAAGAAATAGCTGAAGAGATTCAAGAAAAAGTTCAATACCCTGGCGAAATAAAAGTTAATGTTATCAGAGAGCTTAGAGCGATTGATTTTGCAAGATAAGGTTTTTCATGCAAGAAATGATAGATAATCTAAGTACTTATGGCTATTTAATTTTATTTTTTTATTCTTTTGGTGGAGGTATGGTTGCTATACTTGCTGCAGGAGTGCTTTGTGCAAGCTCTACTAAACTTGATTTGCATTTATGTATATTTTTAGCCTTTTTAGCTAATACCATAGGCTCAACTTTATTATTTATCTTGGGAAAATACTATAAAAAAGACATAATGCCTTATTTTAAAAATCATAGAAGAAAAATCGCTCTTGCTATGATG
The DNA here is from genome assembly GCF_025772785.1 of Campylobacter sp. CNRCH_2015_0338h. Classification (NCBI taxonomy): domain Bacteria; kingdom Pseudomonadati; phylum Campylobacterota; class Epsilonproteobacteria; order Campylobacterales; family Campylobacteraceae; genus Campylobacter; species Campylobacter sp. CNRCH_2015_0338h. The sequence goes on along the minus strand of NZ_JAKMST010000004.1, from coordinate 89,998 downwards.
AAAATCAAAAAATACGGTGATTTGCTTTTAGTGGTACAAAAATTTATTTATGGAGTAAAAACTATCATTCCTATAGCAGCAGGTCTTTGCAAATTTAGCTTTGTAAGATTTTTCATCATCAACACCTTAGCTAGTTTGATTTGGGCTGTTGTTTTAGGTTATGCTGGTTTTATTTTTGGAAATACCCTAAAAGAGGCTTTTGAAGTATTTACCAACCATCCTTACATAGCTCCTGTTTTTATAATCACTTTAATTTTTATTATATGGTTATATTTATCACGCTTTTCTAAGAAAAAATGAGTTTAAAATTCTCTATAAAAGAAACTTATAGAGAATTTTTTATTTTATTATCGTGTTTTTTAGCAATTTTTAGTTTAAATCTCATCTATGAGTATAAAAAATATCAAAATTTTAAACTTACTAAGCATTTATTACTTAAAGATAACATCGTTTTATCTTCTTATGAAAAAACTAATAAAAAAGGTAAAAAATATCAAGTTTTAAAACTCAAAAATTCTGATTTTATTTTTTACACCACTAGCTTTAAAGATCTAAATTTAAGTAAAAATGATATGATAAATCTTAGAATTATCACTAAAAATATTAACTTTAAAGATTATCTTAGTAAAAGTTTTTATGCACCAAGTTATGATTTTAACAAAACTAAAACACAAAAAGAAAATACCTTAATAAAGTATTTTTTAAATCAACATCATAATGAAAAAGTCAAAGAATTTTATGGGGCTTTATTTTTTGCCAAAAATGTATCAAGTGAGCTTAGAAATGATGTAAATTTTTATAATATCGCACATTTAATTGCTATTAGTGGATATCATTTGGGCTTGTTATTTAGTTTTTGCTTTTTGATTTTTGCTCCTTTATATGCTTTTTTTCATAAACGATATTTTCCTTATAGAAGTTTAAAGCTTGATATTAGTATTTTTGCTTTCTTACTTTTAATTTTTTATATATTTTTAATAGATTTTAGCCCTTCTTATACAAGAAGCTTTACTGATGAGTCTTTTTGCTTTTTATTTATTTAGTAAAAATATTAAAATACTCAGTTTTAAATTTTTATTTTTAAGTATAGTCTTTTACATTAGCATTTTTCCAAAACTTCTTTTTAGTGTTGGGTTTTTATTTTCTATTTTGGGAGTTTTTTATATTTATTTATATCTTCATCATTTTAAAGATCAATTTTCAAATTTTACTCATGTTTTTTTGCTAAATATCTGGACTTTTTTAGCAATGATTATCCCTGTATTATACTTTTTTCCTCTACTTAGCTTTCAGCAATTTTTAGCCATACCTTTAAGCTTAACCTTTGTGATATTTTATCCTTTGGCTTTAATCTTGCATATTTTTTCTTATGGAAATTTATTAGATTTATATTTAATGCATTTTTTGAGTTTAAAATGCATGCGATTAATCTATCAATACCTTTTATGTTTTATTGTATTTATTTAATTTTATCTTTAGTCGCTATATTTAATAAATACTTAGCTCTTTTTATAGTTTCTTTTGGGCTTATTCCCTTTATTTTCTTGATTTAAAAGCAAATAAGCCTTTAATCCCAAAAGATAAATAATCCAAGAAATATAAATCCACAAAAAGAAAAATAATATTACAGAAAAAGAACCATATACATTTAAATAAGTTTTATTATATACAGCATAATACACAAAAATCATCTTGGAAATATACCAAATTACAGAAGCGCCAAAAGAACTAATAAGTAAAGTTTTTAAATCACCTTTTTTGCTTACTGAACTTGAATAAGAGACAAAAAATAAAGCCCATATAATCACATAGGGTAAAATCTCAAAAAAATTTAAAGCAATATTAAAATCATCTAAGGTTTTTTGTATAAAACCTGAAATGTAAAAACTCACCCCAAGTCCAAGCGGAGTTAAAGTTGCTAAAGTCCAATAAGAACTTATACTATGCCAAAGGCTTTTAGAATCTTCCTCTAAAAGCTTATTAATCACATAATCATAACCTGAAAAAAAAGCCAAAGAAGTCAAAGCCATAGCCAAAAGCCCTATAAGTCCTAAATTTACGCTATTTTTTAAAAATGTATTGATGTATTGTATGATTAATTCTTGTTGAGTTGGGATTAAAAAAGTAAAAATTAAATTTTTAATTCTTTCTTGATACATTTCAAAACTTGGAATTTGGGTAAAAACCCAAAAACATAAAAACAAAAGTGGTATTAAAGATAAGATAGTATAAAAACTCAAAGCCGCAGCATAATTTAAAATTTCTTTATCTCTTAAAGCTAAAAGAATTTTAAAAAAGTTTTTAAAACTCATCAAAGTCCCATTTTGAAAGGATTGAGTATATTATTTGGATCAAATGCTTTTTTGATATTTCTCATTAAGTCCATTTCAGCTTCACTAAAAGCAAGCTTCATAAAAGGAGCTTTTGAAATGCCTATGCCATGCTCTCCACTTAAAGTCCCACCCAAAGAAACTGTAAGCTTAAACACCTCTTCCACAGCTTCATAACCTTTTTTAACTAATTCAGGATTGTTTTTATCACTTACCATTACATTAGTATGCACATTACCATCGCCAGTATGACCAAAACAAGGGATTTTAAAACCATATTTTTTAGAAATTTCAGCTATGCCTTTTAAAAGCTCAGGTAGTTTTGAACGCGGTACTGTAATATCTTCATTAAGTTTTAAATTTCCATACATTGTTATGCTTTGAGAGCAATTTCTTCTAGCAAACCAAATATTAGCTGCTTCTTGTTCATCTTTTGCTATTTTAAACTCTCTTACGCCAGATTCATAAAAACTCTCTTGCAAAATTTTTAAATCCGCTTCCAAAGCCTCTTCCACATTACCATCTACATCAGCGATTAAAATCGCACCCGCATCCATAGGTAAACCTTTTTGGAATTTTTGTTCTAATGCTTGTATGCTTAATTGATCTAAAAATTCCATAGATACAGGAGTTACACCTTTAGCTAAAGTTTTATAAACTGCATTCATTGCTTCATCAATGCTGTTAAAAATCCCCATAGCTGTCTTTTTAAACTTTGGCAAAGCTACTAGTTTTAAAGTAATCTCGCTAAGCACAGCCAAAGATCCCTCACTTGCTATTAAAATTCCAGCTAGATTATAACCCGCTACATCTTTTATAGTTTTTTTACCTGCTCTAATGATTTCTCCATTGGGTAAAACAGCTCTTAAAGCCATTACATAATCTTTAGTTATACCATACTTAGCAGCTCTCATACCTCCTGCATTTTCGCTTACATTCCCCCCTAAAGAAGAATACTCCATACTAGCAGGATCAGGCGGATAAAATAAGCCATATTCTTTTGCTTTTTCTTGTAAAGCCATATTTATTACACCAGGTTGTACCACTGCGACTAAATTTTCAAGATCAATTTCTAAAATTTTATTCATATGTTTTTCAAAGCTTAGCACCACTCCACCATTAACAGCCAAGCTTCCACCGGTAAATCCACTACCTGAGCCCCTAGGAATGATGATGATTTTATTTTCATTGCAGTATTTTAGAATTTGACTAATATCATTTTCATCTCTTGGGAAAAGCACTCCATCAGGCAAATAATGCTTTTTAGTAGCATCATAACTATACGCTCTTTTATGAATAGGATCAAAATACGCATTTTCAACCCCTAAAAGATCTTGAAAGAATTTTTGATGAATTTCTTGCATTATTTTTCTCTAGTTAAGCTAATTAGTTTTTCATAATATACATAATAATTTCCAATAGCCTCATCATTTAAGCTAAAAATATCACTTTTATAACCTGTAATTCTTGAATAAAATGGAATTTGCAAACTTTGAGCTTGCGGTATAGCAAATTCTTCTATCTTGCTAAAATCTTGACAATCAACTATCTCAGCTTTATTTTCTAAAGCTACTACTAAAAGCCCTACAGCATTTTTTGAACAAAAAGATCTAAAATCTGATCTTCTTGGAGTTTGGCGGTATTCTTGTATCATATGAGCACCAAATAAATCAGGATGTAAAAAATAAATTCCATTTAATTTTTGAGCTATAAAATCATACACACTTTTATCAGGAGCTACAATCAAAGCTCTATCGTATAAATAATTTAAAACTATTTTATCGCCTACTTGTGGCAATACATTTGGCAAAGGCATAGCATCTTGAGCTAGCATATCAAAAACTTTAAATTGTAATTTAACCAAGCCATTTTCACGCCCTATCACACTAACTCTTGCAATGATAGATTTTTGTGTATCAATTTCATGTACAACTATACCACTTGAGTGCAATAAAATTCTAGGATCATCTTTTATATAACCATAAATATCATCTACTTTTTCAAGTTTTGTTTGTATTAAATCAAAATTTTTAGCTTGTAAAAATGCTAAAAAACAGCAAAGCACTAAGATAATTCTTGACAATTTATACTCCTTAAAAAGTGTAAAAAATAAATTATATTGTTTTTTCCTTACAAAATTGTAAGAAAAATTAAGTAAAATACAAATTTATGTTTAAATTTTAGAAGGCTTTAGATTATCATGAAAAAAATTTTCATATCTTTACTTATATCTATAAAACTTTTTGCTATTTCAAGTGTTGAAGAACTTTCTTGGGAAAATGGCAAAACTTTACTTGATTTTTTACAAGATCATTCTATACCACTTAATTTATATTATAATCTTGATGGAGAAGATAAAGAACTAAGCGCAGAAATCACAAGTGGTGTTAAATACCAAATGCTAAAAGATGATCAAGGAGAATTAGAACAGGTTTTAATCCCGATCAGCGATGATTTACAAATTCATATTTACAAAAATATAGAAAATAAATTCGTATTGAGTTTTACTCCTATTTCTTACACTAAAGAAAAACGAACTATTCGCGTAGCTATTAACAACTCAGCTTATCAAGATGTTTATGATGAAAGTGGCAGTGTAACCTTAGCAAGAGCCATGGTAAGAGCTTTTAAAAATAGTGTTAACTTTAAAAATGTTAGAAAAGGCGATAGTGTAGTATTAATTTATGAGCAAAAAAGAAGACTAGGAAGACTTTTTGGCGATATTAATATCCAAGCAGCTTTAGCTAACATTAGAGGCAAAGAATATTCTGTATTTTTATATAAAGATTCTTATTATAATGCTCAAGGAAAAGAGCTTGAAAATTTCTTTTTAACCAAACCTGTTAAATACACAAGAATTTCAGATCGCTTTACTAGGGCAAGATATCATCCTATATTAAAACGCTATAGAGCTCACTTAGGTATTGACTATGCAGCTCCAACGGGTACTCCGGTTAAGAGTGCAGGAGATGGAACGATTAGTTTTGTTGGGACAAAAGGTGGTTATGGTAAGGTTGTACAAGTAAAACATGTATCAGGCTATATGACTTTATATGCTCATCTTAGCCGTTTTGCAAAAATCAAACGTGGTCAAAAAGTCAAACAAGGCCAAGTGATTGCTTATGTAGGCTCTACTGGTATGAGTACTGGGCCACATTTGCATTTTGGACTTTATCTAAATAACAAAGCAATTAATCCTGAAACCATAGTGAAAATTCCAAAATCAAGCCTAAGCGGTAAAAATAAAGAAGAATTTTTAAAAATGGCAAAAGAGTATGAAAATCGCTTGCAAAGCATTGGTGAAAACTATAAAAATCCACCAAAAGAACAAAATATAGAAAATTCTATGGAGCTTTGAAATGATGAATGATTTTTTAGAAGCACAAGAACTTTTAAAAAATATTTCCAAAGATCAAAGCACCTATGAAACCAATGAAGCCCTAAAGACTATCAAAAGATGTAACGAAGAGCTTTATTTGCAAACTCTTAAATCTTTTGATACTTACACACTTGCAAATGTAGCTACTATAACACCTGAACATATCTTAGAAGATATTTTAGAACACTTAAGCATTATAAAGATTGCAAAAGCAGTAGAAGAGCTTGAAAGTGATGATGCAACAGACTTAATTAAGCGTTTTGAAGAGCTAAATCCACAAAAAACTTTAGCCATTTTAAACCACTTAAGCTCCGAAAATAAAGAAGAAATTTTACGCCTTAAAAATTATGATGAAAATACTGCTGGTGCTTATATGCAAACAGAAATTTTCACAGCTTCTATTAATGAGAGTATAGAAAAGGCTATTAAAAGATATAGAATTTTAAAACATTCAGGGCAAGTAGATCAAATTTTTCAAGTTTATATCATAGATAACCAAGGAAAGCTTTGCAATGCTATCAACCTAAGCGATCTTTTGCTTTGGGATTTTAAACTAAGTTTTGCAGATATTATTAAAAACAATAATGAAAGATATAAAAGCTATAGCATAAAAGATCATGAGGATATACAAAAGGCTATTGATATAGTAGAAGATTATGATTTGAGTGTTTTAGCAGTTGTAAATGATGATGGAGTGCTTTTAGGTAGAATTACTTATGATGATATCCATGATTTAATCCAAGAAAACGCAACAGAACAAATTTATAACTTAGCCGGAGTCGATGCGGATGTTGAGGAAGAAAGTGCTTTTAAAGCGGCTAAAGCTAGAGCTTTTTGGCTTATGATTAATCTTACTACTTCATTAATCTCAGCTAATATCATTAGCCTTTTTTCAGGTGAAATAGAGCAACTTGTAGCCCTAGCAGTACTTATGCCTATCGTAGCTTCCATGGGAGGTAACACAGGTTCGCAAGCTTTAGCGGTAACAGTTAGAAAGCTCTCACTCAATGAAGTAGAATTTAAAGATGCTAAAAAAGTTATATTAAGAGAGAGTGGAATTTCTTTACTCAATGGGTTTATATTTGCTAGCATTATGAGCATTATAGCTTTCATATGGTTTAAAACAGCTCTTTTGGGACTTGTTATAGCCTTATCAATGCTAATTAATCTAGCCTTAGCCGGTTTTGTAGGTTCTTTTGTACCTCTAACTTTGAAAAAATTTAAAATCGATCCTGCAGTAGGATCAAGTGTAGTGATTACTGCGATTACCGATGGTTTGGGATTTTTTAGTTTTTTACTTTTGGCGAAAATGATTTTATTATAAAAAAGGGAAATTATGTCAAGCATTACATATAAAGGTCAAATTATAGAACTTGCAGGAATTGAACTAGAAGTTGGCGATAATGCTCCAAGGGTGGTCCTAAGAACCAAAAATCTTGCCCCAGTAGAAATAGCACCACCTGGGAAAACTCAAATTTTATTAACTCTACCTAGCTTGGATACACCAGTATGCTCAAAGCAAGCCAAAGAAACCAATAAAAGACTAGCTTCTATGAAAAATATTGAAGTTATTATTGTTAGTATGGATTTACCTTTTGCTATGGATCGTTTTTGTGCTACTGAAGGGATTGATAATATTATAACCGCAAGTGATTTTGCCTTTAAAGATTTCGGCATAAACTATGGGGTATTAATAAATGATAGTATATTTGCAGGATTATTAGCAAGAGCAGCTTTTGTAGTTAAAGATGGAAAAATAGTATACAAACAGCTTGTAAAAGAGCTGATGGGAAAAATCGATTTTAAAGATTTAGAACTTTTTATGCATAGAAATTATGGTTACCCTTTGAATTAACCTTCAAAGTTTGTAACCACAAAATCTTCTTTTGGAGCTTCAATAAAGCATGATTTTTCTTTTAAAAAAAGCAAATCCACATGCCCTACAGGGCCATTTCTATTTTTACCTATAATGAGCTCAGCCTTTTCTTGCACAGAATTTGGCATAAATTTTCTCTCATAAGTTTTGCCTTCATTTTTAGCTTTATTTTCTCTTTCTTTTTCTTCTTGCTCTCTATAAACTTCATCTCTATATACAAATAAAATCGTATCTGCATCTTGTTCTATAGCACCACTTTCTCTTAAATCACTAAGCATAGGACGTTTATTTGCTCTACTTTCTAATGAACGATTAAGCTGTGAGAGTGCCACTACTGGCATATTTAATTCTCTTGCTAAAAGCTTCAAACCTCTTGAAATTTCACTCACTTGCAAATGCCTATCATTAAAAGCTGAGTTACTCATCATAAGACCGATATAATCTACCACACAAAGCTCAATACTTTCATCTTGGGCTTTAATTTTGCGTAAAATCGAACGAATATCAGCTATACTAGCATAACCACTATCATAAATATAAAGATTTTTTTGTGCATATTCATTACAAGCATCACCCACCCTACTCCACTCATCATCGTTTAAATCTGCGATTAGAATTTTTTGCAAAGGAATGGAAGTTTTTGCACTGATTAATCTTTGCATGATTTGTGTAGCAGGCATTTCTAGTGAAAACATCACAACGCCTTTATTTTGTCTTAGTGTTTTTTCTATAAAATTAAGACAAATTGTAGTTTTTCCCATACCTGGGCGTGCAGCAATGATTACAAGATCGCCAGGTTTAAAGCCTTTTGTCATTTTATTAAGCTCGCTAAAGCCTGTATCAAGCCCCAAAATGTCTTTGTTTTCAGCTTCTTTTTGCTTTTTAAACTCATCCATAAGCTCAGACATCACCATAGTCATATCTTTAATACTATTACTATTTACACGGTTTGTAAGATTAAAAATCTCTTTGCCTATTTCATCTGAAATTTGAGAAATGCTTTTATCTTCATTAACCCTTGTAGGTATAGTATAAGCAAAATTTAAAAGTTGGCGTCTAATGGATTTTTCTCTTAACTCATAAGCGTATTTACTCACATCTGCTATGGAGGTAGTGGCTAAAACTTCAGCTAAAATTTGCTCATCTATTTTTTTGTGTTTTCTTATAAAACTTGCACTTATAGGCTCGCCTGTATTCACACAAGCTAAAATAGCTTTATAAATATCTTGATGAGCTTTGAGTGAAAAATCATTAATCTCAATATCTGAAGAAATACTAAAAAAAGAATCCTCACTATATATACAAGAACTTAAAATCGCCCTTTCAAGATCTAAATCAAAATGCTCATTATTTTGACTCATACGCACTCCAAATTATAAATTTGCAAATAAATCAGTTGATAAATATCGCTCAGCTGTATCATTTAACATAGTCAAGACTTTTTTATCAGGGTTTTCTAAAGCAATTTTTCTAGCCATATATACATTTGCCCCACTTGAAATTCCTGCCATTATGCCATTTTTACCAAGCTCTAAGGCTGTATTTATAGCATCTTCATTGCTTACACAAACTATCTCATCTATAATTTTTTGATTTAAAATTTTAGGGATAAAATTTGCACCTATACCTTGAATTTTATGGCTTGCAGCGGTATTTTGGCTCAAAAGTGGCGAAGATGCGGGTTCTAAGGCTATGATTTTGATATTAGGATTGTGTTCTTTTAAAATTTCTCCTACTCCGCTAATAGTCCCTCCTGTACCAAAACCTGCTAAAAAAACACCAAGATCTGGTAAAGCTTTTAAAATTTCTAAAGCAGTATTTTTTCTATGTGCGTTTTTGTTGTTGATATTTTCAAATTGACTTACCATAAATGAATTTGGAATTTCACTCAAAAGCTCATTAGCTCTATCAAGCGCTCCTTGCATGCCTTTACTTCCTTGAGTAAGCTCTAACTTTGCACCAAAAAAACTCATCATTTTTCTACGCTCAATACTCATAGACTCAGGCATAGCGATGATAAGTTTAAGCTTTAAGCTTGCACAAATCATTGCTAAAGCTATGCCGGTATTTCCACTTGTGGCTTCTATAATGGTTGTTTCTTGATTGATTTTACCTTCATTTAAAGCTTGTTTTATCATCTCCACAGCCGCTCTATCTTTTATAGAATGACTTGGATTAAAATACTCACATTTAGCATAAAGATTTGGAGCAAATTCTTTTAAAGAAATAATCGGGGTATTACCTATGCAATCTAAAATATTATTATAAACTGACATTGTTTTCCTTCTAATTTTTTAAAACAATATCAAAAGAAAATTAATACTTAATCTACGAAGAAAAACGCAAAAGCTAGAAACTTTTGCGCAAAGAATTATTTTTTAGCTTTTTTAGCAGTTTTAGCAGCAGCAACTGCGTCTTTAAGGTTTTTACCTACTTTAAATTTAGCAACTTTAGTAGCAGGTACTTTGATAGTAGCACCAGTGCTTGGCACTCTAGCTTCTCTAGCAGCTCTTTCAGCTACAGAAAATGTACCAAAACCGATAAAGCTAATGCTATCACCTTTAGCTAATACATCAGTAATAGTAGCGATTACTGCATCAGTAGCTGCAGTTGCATCTTTTTTAGTTAGCCCAGCAATTTGAGCAACTTGAGAAATAAAATCTGCTTTAGTCATAAAAAGCTCCTTGATTAAAAATGATTGTTAAGTTTAACACATTTATCAAGCTTTTGCAAGAGGTTTAAACCCAAATCACAAAGAAAAATATGTTAAAAAAATGTTTTTGCTAAATTTATTACCACTTCAGGCTTTAAATCTTTCATACATTTGTGGTGTTTTAAAGGGCAAACCTTTTGCATACAAGGCATACAAGCTAAATTTAAATGTGCTATTTTAGCATTTTCTTGCCAAGGCGAGGTTTGACTAAATTTAGTAGAGCCAAAAACAGCCACCGTTTTCACCCCATAAGCTGCACCTATATGCATAGGACCACTATCGTTTGTAATGAGCAAATCAAGCATAGAAATATTTTTACATAAAGTATAAATACTAGTTTTACCACAAAGATTTTTTGCCCTTATGCCTTCTTTTAAAAGAAAATGTTCAATTTCATCACAAATTTCTCTCTCACTTTCTACCCCAAAGATTAAAATTTGGTGAGTGGAGCTAAATTCTTTTGCCACCCTTGCAAAATAGCTCGCTTCCCATCTTTTCGCACTTCCAAAATGTGCACCTGGGTTTATACCTAAAATTTTTTGAGTTGATTTTGCTTTTATAGAGAGTTTTAAAGCATTTGAAGCAGCTTTAAAATTTAAGGCTTTTTCTATGAAATTTAAGTATTTTAAGACTTGATGTTCTTCTTTTAGAATATTTTTATCAAAATAAAACCTTTTTTTTGCTTTGATTAGATTTAAAATGATCTTGCTTGAAAATGCCGAGCGAAACGAAAAAGCTAGATCAAATTTACCAAGGTTTTTTCTAGCTTGTAAAATTTGTTTATATCTTTGCTTTTTATTTTCTACTAAGACTTGAGCATTTTCAAAGCGTTTAAAAAGCTCTGTACTCACAAAAGAACCATAAAAAGTAAATTTAGCTTGAGGGTATTTTTCTTTTATAGCATAAATAGCTACACTAGCCATCACTGCATCGCCAAGCCAAGTAGGAAGGTTGATAAAAATATTCATGATTTTCCTTAAAAATAAAAGCTATAATTATACCAAAAAAATAAAGAGCTAAAATGAGTCAAATTTCCATCATACTACCAACTTATAATGTAGAAAAATATATTGCTAGAGCATTAGAAAGTTGTATAAACCAAACTTTTAAAGATGTAGAAATCATTGTGGTAGATGACTGTGGTAATGATAAAAGTATAGATATAGCTAAAGAATATGCTAGTAAAGATGATAGAATAAAAATCATATATAATGAAGAGAATTTAGGAACTTTTGCTAGTAGAAATATAGGTGTATTAAATGCAAAATCAGATTTTATAATGTTTTTAGATCCTGATGATTATTTAGAACTTAATGCTTGTGAGCTTGGGCTTGAAAAAATCAAAAATGTAGATATAGTAGTGTTTGATGCATATGTCCATAGAGTGAAATTTAAGAAATTTTATAGATTTAAACAAGATGAGCTTTTTAATAAAGATGAATTTTTGGAATTTTTACTCAGACAAAAACATTTTTGCTGGAGTGTTTGGGCAAAAGTATATAGGAAAAATTTGATTTTAAAAAGTTCTGAATATGTTGATTTTAAAGAAAGGCTTTGCTATGGAGAGGATGTGCTTTTTAATTATATAAATTTTATGCTAAGTGAGAGTTTTTTTATATCGCAAGAATGTATATACCACTATGAATTTAATGAAAATGGTAGATATGAAAACAAAAATAAAGAAATTTTATGGCAAAATTACGAGCATAAAAAGCAAAATTTAAAACACATTAAAAAATCAGCTAATATTTTTCCATATAAGCATTTTAATGAAAAAATATTAGAAGTTTTAGAGAAAGAAATTTTAGGACTAGAGGGTAGAGTTTGGAAAAAGTAAAAGTTTTTATCATCAATCTAGAATGCTCAGAAGATAGAAAAAAATTTATGCAAGAACAGATTCAAAAACTCTTCACATACAATCCGGCTTTAAAAAATCAACTAGAATTTGAATTTTTTAAAGCCATCGATGGTTCTAAAAATGAGCATTTGCAGTTTAAAAGTCACTTCACATGGTGGTGTCAATTTGTACTTGGACGTGAACTTAGTGATAGTGAAAAATCATGCTTTGCATCCCATTATAGTTTATGGAAAAAATGCCAAGAACTTAATAGATCTATCATCATTTTAGAAGATGATGTTGTTTTTAGTGATGAATTTTTAAACAACTCAAACATCATTGAAAAACTACTAAGTAGCAATTACGAATACATAAGATTTTATTACCTTTTTGATAAAAAAATACACCATTTAAATAACAATTTTTACATAAGTTACGAGAACATTGGTGGCACGCAAGGTTATTTTATACACCCAAATGCTGCAAAAAAGTTTATCAAAAAGGCAAAATATTGGTTTAAGCCCGTAGATGATTATATGGATATGTATTATTATAATAAAATACAAAACATCATCTATAAACCATTCTTACTTGACTTAAATCATATGGAAACTACCATAACACAAAGAAAAAAGAAACTTAACGTACTTTCTAAAATTATAAGAGAAATTATAAGATTTTATTTTTCGATTTTAAAATTTACATATAATAAAAAACATCTTAAACAATAAAACCTTTGATAATTCTTTCAGCTTTATTTAAATCTTCAAGATTGTCTATATCCAAACTAGCTTTTTCGTCCATTATATAGCAACTTGTTTTTTCTTGTAGAAAAGTTGGATTATTTAAAAATAAATTTGACTTTACTATATAAATTGCACCATTACTCATATAAGTTTCTGGTAATTTTTGCCTAGGCATAAATGGATATTTGTTATTGCAAATTCCTTTTAAGTTACCATTATCATCTATAAAAGCTTTTAAAATTTTATTATCACATTCTACAACACTTATTAATGCATTTGAGTTTTCATTTTTAAATTTTAAAAAAGCTTCATCTATATGTACATTTGTCCTTAAAGGAGAAGTGGGTTGTAATAAAACAATATTTTCATAATCTTTATAAAAACTCAAGGTATGCAATACAACCTTATCACTAGTTGTATCATCTAGTGATAATTCTTTAGGTCTTTTTAACACATCTACACCTTGAGTTTGTCCATATTCTAAGATATTATCACCATCGCTACTTAAAACAATTTTATCTACATACTTTGAATTTTTTGCCGCATTGATAGTATAATATAACAAAGGCTTATTGTATAAAAGAGTTAAATTTTTATTTTTTATACCTTTTGAACCAGCTCGAGCAGGTATTATAGCTAAAGTCATTTTTTATCCATGAATATTTTTTGTTTGTTTATAGCAAACAAAGTGTTATTTTTTAATAATTCATAAAATTGCTCAGAACTATTTAAAATTTCTAGTCTTTTATTTGTAATATTAGTGCATTTGCTAGTATTTAAAATCGCTTCTAATATATCTTTTTCCTCTGCATTTACTTTTATTGTTTTATTAATATCAGTTCTACCATCTTGTCTTGAACCAACTAAAATTCCATTCACATTAAGATATAAAGCTTCTTTTATTATACAACTTGAATTTCCTATGATAAAATTGGAATTTTTTAACAAACTTATAAAATACTCAAATCTTAAAGAAGGAAAAATTTTAAATCTTTCGTTATTTTTAAGTTTTTCATAATTTTGCAAAATTAATTCAAATCCTAAATCGTTATTTGGATAAATAACTATATAATTTTTCTCACTTTTTATAAGAGCATTTGTAAATTCTTCACTTTGTTTATACAAAGAGTTTATTTCGGTTGTAACTGGATGAAATATAGCTATGGCATAATTTTTAAATTTTATATCATAATATTTTTTTACTTCATCTAAAGGTATAGTGTTATTTAGCAATTCCAAATCAGGAGAACCTATAGCAAAAATAGATTTCTCATCTTCGCCCATTTGCATTAATCTTTTTTTTGCTATTTCATCATTTACTAAATGAATATGTGCTAATTTGCTAATAGCGTGTCTTAAACTCTCATCTATAGTTCCTGAAAGCTCTCCACCTTCTATATGCGCCACTAAGATATTATTTAAACTTCCTACTATAGCAGCAGCCAAAGGCTCTACTCTATCACCATGCACTACTATCAAATCAGGCTCTATCTCATGTATAAATTTAGAAAAACCATCTATTGTTGATGATAAAGCTTTATCCATTTGATAATACTTGTCATGATTTATATATTTATATATATTTTTAAAACCACATTTTTCTATTTCCATATAAGTAGAACCAAATTTTTTACTCATATGCATACCAGTTACAAATATAAATAATTCAAATTCATTTGAATTTTCAACTTTCATCATTAGTGATTTTATTTTAGAAAAATCAGCTCTAGTTCCGCTAACAAAAACTATTTTTTTCATTCAAAATCATCCCAAGTTAGTTGTATATTATTTTTTATATCTTTTTTTGCTCTTTTTCCAAGTATAGCTTCAAAATCCTTTGCACTTATACCACCTTTTGAAGGTCTTTTTACCCAAATATTATCCATAGATAAAACTTCACCCTTTTTTATATCTTTAATACTTACTACACTAGCAAATGCAAAATCAATGGTTACTTGCTCTTCTTTTAAAGGATTTTTATTATTAACACCCCTTAAAAGCACCATTTCTTGTGTTTGATTTATAAGATCTTTTAAGGCACTTTCATCCATAGAGCAAACTATATCAGGGCCTTTTCTATCCATGGTATCTGTAAAGTGTCTTTCTAGTACACTTGCTCCAAGAGCTATTGCACCTATACATGCAAGATTATTTGTAGTGTGATCACTGAGTCCATAAAGACAATTAAATTCTTTATATAGTTCTAACATAGCTTGTAATCTTACTAAGTGCGATGGAGTGGGATATAA
This sequence comes from Campylobacter sp. CNRCH_2015_0338h, assembly GCF_025772785.1. Classification (NCBI taxonomy): domain Bacteria; kingdom Pseudomonadati; phylum Campylobacterota; class Epsilonproteobacteria; order Campylobacterales; family Campylobacteraceae; genus Campylobacter; species Campylobacter sp. CNRCH_2015_0338h. The sequence continues at coordinate 74,868 of NZ_JAKMST010000004.1, read as the reverse complement.
ATTTGTAGTATGAAGTAAAACAAAAGGTATTTCATAATCTCTAAGTATTTTAACTGTGGGTTTTATGCTTTCTATACTATTCATTCCGGTGCTTATAATCATAGGTTTTTTAAATTGTGCTATATGTTTTATTAAAGGATAATTATTGCATTCACCCGAGCCTATTTTATAAGCACTTACACCCATATCTTCTAAACGATCTGCAGCAGCTCTGCTAAATGGGGTGCTAAGATACACCAAGTCTTGCTTTTCTGCATACTCTTTTAAAGCTAGTTCTTCTTTATAGTTTAATGCACATTGCTCCATAATCTCGTAAATGCTAATATTTGCATTACCTGGTATAACATTTTTAGCTTCTTGGCTCATTTCATCTTCGACTATATGAGTTTGGTGTTTTATTATCTTAGCTCCTGCTCTTTTGGCTGCATCTACCATAAGTTTTGCTATCTCTAAACTACCATTATGATTTATACCTATTTCAGGGATTATCAAAGGATTTTTCTGAGAAATAGCTAACTTATCTATTTTTATTTGCATATTTTTCCTTTAAGTAATATTTTATGTCACTTGGAAGTTTTACAAAGTCTCTTATTAGTTTATAATAAAAATTACTAAAAATTCTCTCATTTTTACCTTGTCTTATCTTAGCAATTTCCGCATAATGATAAGCACTAAAATTTGGAATTAATATATCATCAATAAAATCCTTTGGCTTTTCACTTAATATGAAAATATTATCAATATTTGGCGCAATATCAATATATTGGCTCAAAATGGAATCTGGATTTAGAGAATATATTTTTACATCATAATTTTTTTGCAAAAAATCCAAAGCTTCTAAATCCATATCTCTACTGTGTTTATTGTATTTTGAATTTTTCATATTAAATGCTGGTGCCAATTCGATAATATTTTGCTTCTTGCTCTCAAAAGCATATTCCTGTAGGGCCTCATCGTAAAAATCAATACCCGTTAAATACAATTCTTTATAGTTTAAAGCTATGGCAATAGCACACATATAAATGCCAGAGGTTATTCTTCTATCATTATAAATTTCATTAAATTTAATAAATTCGTGAAACTTATGCAAGTTCCTAATTAAATCATATGCAAGTATTGCTCCAGGAAAATAATCGCTGAATTTATCTATAAAAATTTTATTCACCATATGATCCAAATTAAATGTTGCGCAAAATATATTATCAATATTATATTCATTTTTATTTTTTAAAACATTTAAAGTATAATATTGCTCTAAAAATAAACCGGGGTTTGCGAATGCATATTTAATTTTATTTCCAAGATAATATTTTTTTTCAAAATAAAATTGATTTGTCCTAAAGACATCAAAATCTTTTGGTATCCGTTTATAATCTATTTTACTTAAGCTAGGACCATTGCCAGCTATAATGGCACTTCTTGAATTTCCATTCATTAACATATTCCTTAATCTATTATTTTTAGATATTATATCAAAAAACTTTTTAGGAATATATATGCAAATACAACAAAATAGCCCTTTATTTTATAATAATTTAACAAAAAAATTAAGCTCATTTATACCCATAAAATCAGCAAGAAGAAAATTAAGAAATCATATCCAGTATAAACTAGAACACCTTAAAGTAGCTAGTTATCTTTCAAACAACTATGTCAATCCTTTTTTAGAAGAGAAAATTCCTCATTTTGATTTTGAAAAAAAACATCATTTTATAAACGATAAAATCATTTGGCAATTTTGGTATCAAGGTAAAAATCAAGCCTCACCTATGATACAACAATGTTTCAATTCAGTGCAAAGTCAAATGAAAGATGACTACACAATCATCATTTTAGATAAAGATAATATAAAAGATTACCTTGATTTTCCACCATTTGTTATAGAAAAATTAGAAAATAATTTTTTTGGAGAAAAAACTATAACTTTTTTTTCAGATCTTTTAAGAGTATGCTTGCTTGCAACTTATGGTGGTATATGGTGTGATGCAAGTATATTTTTAAGCTCTAAAATTCCTAGTGAACTTTGTAATAAAGATTTTTTTGCCTTTGAAAGATCAAAAACAAAACCTTGCAAAGAAAAATTGAAGAAATTTACCAAAAGTGGATATTTTTCTTATGGATATTTTAATTGGAATGATGATTTTAAGGTTAAAATACTAAATAGTTTTATAATCTCAAAATCTCATCATAAAAATATCCAAGCCATGAAAGATATACTTATATACTATTGGTCAAATGAGAAAAATTCTAATAACTTTTATTATTTTACTTTTCAAATTATCTTTGAACTTTTAAAAGAACATAGCTTTGTAAATGATATCTATAAAAACATGAGCGATATAGAATGCCATTTATTACAATTTAGCGCCAAAGAAAAATTTAATTCAACTCTTTGGGAAGAAATTCAAAAACAAAGTTTTTTACACAAACTCACGCATTTTAAATCTATAAAAAAAGATTCAATGATAGATAAAATCATCATGCAAAGTTGATTTTATCTAAAAATACTTTTTATTTTTTGCCAAATTTTCCAAAGATCATAAGGAATTTTTGTTTGGATAAAAGGTTTTATTATAGGTAATTTTTCCTTTAAATTTAAAGGATCTTTTTTAAATTTTTTAATCATCAAAGCTTTTTTTACATAAAAAGGCAAAAATGTCTCTTTTATAGCCAATGCATTTTCACTTTTTTGATCTTTAAAAAATTCTATTAATTCTAAAGCTGTTATCATCCTACTTGCTGCTTTTAAATAGTTTTTTGCCTCTTTAGCATTTTCTCCAAAAAATTCATATAGATCTTTAAAGTAATCTGATACATTTGCTTTTGTAATTTTCCTATCATGATTTGATATGCTATTTGCTCTCAAACGACATAGGTACAATCTTTCTGGTAAAATATAGATACTATTAGCACTCGCAAACAAAACCATGCCAAAATGAATATCTTCATTGATGATTTTGTTGATAAATTTAAGTTTTAGTTGTTTTAAAAATGAAAAATCTATCATACCACCCCAGCTAAACGAAATATCCCTAGAACCTACTTTTATAGCCTGTTTAGCATAGTCTCTTGGAGTGATAGTGCATTCTTGAGTAAAATTAAATACATTCATCCTTGTCTTTTGACCCTTATCTTCTATACCATCATCATAAATACAAGCATGATCAAACCATAATACATCTACATTTTGCATTCTTACAACACACTCTTCTATGCAGTTTAACTCCCAATAATTATCAGAATCTAAAAAGATAATATAATCAATCTTTGAAATTTCTAGCTTATCACTTGCTAAAGCATTTTTGTACTTATAAATTTTATAAATATTTTGTGGATTATCGCCAACAATCTTAAAAATATTTAATTCATTTTCATCTTCAATATATTGTGTTACATATTCACCATAAAAAAAATCTATACCTACATTTCTAGCACTACTTAGGCCACCATTTTTTTTATCAAAAAGAGTTATTCTTTTATCTTTTAGAGTATATTCTTTTGCAATATTAAGTGAGTTTTCATCTGTACTGCCATCATTTACTAGTATGATTTCTAAGTTAGTATAAGTTTGATTGATTACACTATCTAAACATTCTTTTAGATATTTTTCTACATTATATATGGGGATTACTACACCTACTTTTTTCATGCTTTATCTCCAAGTTGTTTTTTTATTTTTTATAGTTTCAAGATAAATTTGATGATTGATTTCAAGCATATTTTTGCTATTTTCTTCATGGTAGATATGATAAGCTAGAGCGTTAAATTTAAGTCTTTTAAATGCTCCGTCATTAAATAAAAATCTAGCTACAAACTCACTATCTTCCCTACCCCAACCTATAAATTTTTCATTAAAACCCTCAATGACTTCAAAATCACTTTTATAAAAGCTCATATTACAACCTCTTATACCTTTAATGAGTTGTGATTTTTTAAAAAATTTCTTAGTTAGTCTTGAAAATTTATATATACATTTAGCTAAAAAAATATTTCTTTGATTTTTAAAACCCTTTTTGTCAAATGCCAAACTAAAATCATTTTTATCTAAAAGCTTTTTACTTTCGCTTTCATTTAAAATTACCCTAGAGCCTTGCAAAAACACTTTTCTTTGTGCAAATTTCAAATGATCATTAATGAAGTTTTTCTCTAAAATCATATCTCCATCTATAACGATTATATATTCGCTTTTAGAAGTTTTAATAGCTTTATTTCTAATCTCACTTAGTCTAAATCCCTCATCTTCTTGCCAAATATGCTCTAGCTTACAAGGAAAATCCTTTTGATAAGCTTGTATAAGCTTAGCCGTATCTTCCTTGCTTCCATCATCAGCTATTAAAACCTCATCTGGTAAAGGCTCTAAGTTTTTAACGCTATCAAGCACCAAAGCAAGCCTTTCTTTTTGATTATAGGTTGTGATGATTAAAGCACAAGTTTTTGGCTTTTGCTTTTTAAGTTCATACAATTTCATATATTTAAAAAAAGCTCCAAGACCATTGCAAGCACTTATGATAAAGCCTTTATAACCATAAAAAATCCCTTTTTTCAAAACATAATTTCTAAAAAAAGTCCAAATTCCCCTTAGCAATGCCTTACAAACACCACTTTCTTTGTGTAAATTTTGCAAAGCCCAAAGCTTGGAGTATTTTTGAAGCTTATCTAGCAAACTATCGATATTTTCAAAAGCAAAATGCCTCAAACCATTTTGCAACTTAATCTTTTTGCTATCTTCATGTAAAATCAAACTCTCATGTACCAAATTTTCATTAAAATTGGTATGGGTTTTATTAAACACACGCATTACATAATCAGGCCACCACCCACAAGCTTTAATCCACTCTCCATTATATAAATTTTCTCTTGGCAAAGCTATGATATCTTCTTTATTAGGCTCAATTTGCCCTAATTCTTGTAAAAATTCTTTCTTAGCAAGCTCATCTGCGTCAATATTAAAAATCCAATCATTACTAGCATAACTTATGGCTAAATTTTTCAAAGGTCCAAAACCTATAAATTTATGCTGATAAATCTTGATATTTTTATAACTTTTACTAAACTCATAAGCAATTTTCAAAGTATCATCATTACTATCATTTTCTATTAAAACTATCTCGCCAAATTCTTGTAAAGATTCCAAGCAAGCTTTTAAGGTTTTTTGAGCATTTTTAACAATCACTATCACACTAATTTGCTTTAAATCCATTTTATATCCTATAAATACAACTCATGGTTATATCTTTTAAATCTCTTATGAAAGAAAAAATACTCATCAGGTTTAAATTTAATCATCTCTTCACAACACTTTGCTTGATACTTAGTAAGCTCTTCTATGCTTGCCTTACTTGCGTCTAAAGCCTTAAAAGTTTTTACAAAAAATTTCTCATCTTTTTGATACACAAAACAAGGTAAAATCATAGCTTGTGTTTTTTTAGCAAGCACACTTGCACCTGCTATAAAATTTACTTCCTGATTAAAATACTGTATTTTTATACTTTCACCATCTACTGCATCTTGATCGGTTAAAATTCCAAGCGATCTACCTTCTTTTAAAGCTTTTAGCATTTTTTTAAGGCCACCTTTTTTTTCTATAAGCTCTATGTTAAATTGCGTGCGATTTTTACTTAAAATTTTATCCATTATCATACTATCAAGTGCTCTTCCAACTATGGAGATTCCTTGAAATTTAGCCCCAAAAGATAAAGCCAAAAGCTCCCAATTGCCATAATGAGCCGTAGTTACGATTAAGGGTCTTTTACTTTGCATTATATTTAAAATTTGCTCCTCATCATCAAAGCAAATTTTATTGATGATTTCTTCTTTGCTTGCATTTTGATTTTTGATAAAATCAATCCCAAATTTAGCAAAATTTTTATAGATATTAAGACTAGTTTCATCACGCCATTTTTGATCTTTTTCAGGAAAGCAAATTTTTAAGTTTATATCGATGATTTTGCGGTGTTTATGATTTAACTTATAAGTGATTAAAGCAACCAAATTTGAAAAAGAGCTTAAAAGCTTTGAAGGTAAAATCTTCACAAGAGTTTTTAATATATAAAAAAGGCTTAGATATACATAATTTATCATTTTTCTAAAAGCTCACAAGCTAGTTTAAAAATATCTTTTTCATCGATATTTTGTATGCAAAAATCACTTTTATCTATATGTTTTGAATGCAATATTTTTTTACCTGCATTGATTGTTTTATTAATATTTGTTTCATAAGCATTTCTTTGACTAGGAGTAGCTCCAAAAATCGTTATAGAAGGCTTGTTTAGTGCAAAGGCTAAATGAGTAGGTCCGCTATCATTTCCGATAATCAAATCACTTACCTTAGTTAAAGCACAAAGCTCACTTAAGCTTAATTTTGGCGCAAGTTCTATTTTCAAATGTTTTAAATTTAAAACTATATCTTTAGCAAAATTAAACTCATTAACATTGCCCCAACCAAGCATGATTTTTGCACTAGTAAAATACTCTAAAAGCATTCTACAAAGTAGTATCAAACGCTCTTTTGGGTAAATTTTATTAGGCATAGATGAGCCTACATGTATGAGTATATTTGGCGCACTTTCACTTAAAGAAAGCCTTTGTTCTAAGCTTTCTTTTAACTCATCATCTACGCTAAAACAACTTTGTTTTAACTCTATGTCGCTATGATCAAAATGCTCATTTAGCACATAAGCTACCAAAGAAAGATTACGCACGATAATATTTTCTTCATAATTACATGCAAATTTATGTGTATAAAAATTGCTTGCAAAGCCCTCTTTGATACTTTCTTGATCAAAACCAAAAGTATTAGTACATAAAAATTTACTCACCAAAGCAGATTTAATCAAGCCTTGCAAGTCAATCACAACATCATATTTATTTTGCCTAGCTTCAAAAAGCATAGCAAAAACTTCTTTGAATTTTCTGTCTTTCAAAGGTAGGGCATATACTTCATTGATCATTGGATGATCTTGCAATAATCCTGCAAATCTTGCATCTACAAACCAATCAATACTTGCCTTAGGATAATGCTTTTTAATAAATTGCAAAACAATCACCGCATGGATGATATCTCCAAGTGCGGATAATTTAACCAAACCTATTTTCATATGCTACTTTATTTTTAAATTTTCTGTTATGATTTTAACAAAGATTTTTTTAAAAAAAGGTTTATCATGCAAGAATATATTTGCGTTTTTGATTGCGAGAGCATTCCTGATGTAGAATTGATCAAACATCTTTATGATTTTAATGGCGATGATTTAAGCATTAGCAAGCAAACTTTAGAAAGACAAAAAGAAGAAAGCGGAAGTGAATTTTTACCCCTGCCTTTTCATAAAGTTGTAAGCATTTGTGCAGTGATTGCAGATAAATTTGGAAATTTCATCAAAGTTAATAAAATCAAAGGTGAAAATGAAAAACAAATGCTAGAAGAGTTTTTTAACTTCATAGATAAACACCAACCTCGCCTTGTAAGTTTTAATGGCAAAAGCTATGACATGCCTTTGCTTGTTATAAGAGCATTAAAATACAATATCAACGCAAGTGCGTATTTAGACACAAGAGATAAATGGGATAACTACAAAAGCAAATTTGTAGAAAATAAACATTGTGATTTATTAGAATCTTTAGGAAGCTTTGGTCAAAAAGGCTTAAGACTTGACACACTTTGTGCTATGGCAGGACTTCCTGGAAAGTTTGATGTGCATGGAAATGAAGTATTAGAACTTTTTTATCAAAACAAATTAGAAAAAATTCACGAATACTGTGAAAGTGATGTGTTAAACACTTATATGCTATTTTTAAAATACGAACTCATCAAAGGCAATTTAACCCAAGAAGATTATCTTAATATTTTAGAAAATTTCAAAGAAGAGCTTTTGCAAAAACATAGTGAAAAAAGTTATCAAAAGCCATTTTTAGAAGCCATAGAAAAAGAAAAAAACAAGTTTTAAATTAATTAAGAAAAGTATATTAAAATAACTATTATTAAACATCACAAAAAGGATAAAAATGAAAATTTTAATCACCGGTGGCGCAGGATACATAGGCTCTCACACCTTAAAACAATTTCTAGAAACAAATCATGAAATTTGCGTATTAGATAATCTTTCAAAAGGTAGCAAAAAAAGCTTAGATGAGCTTTCTAAAATCAGACCTTTTAAGTTTTTTGAGCAAGATTTAAGCGATTATGCTGGGATTAAAAAACTTTTCAAAGAAGAAAAATTTGATGCAATTGTGCATTTTGCAGCTAGCATTGAAGTTCCTGAAAGTATGGAAAATCCTTTAAAATACTATATGAACAACACTGCAAACACAAGTAATCTAATCCAAACTTGTTTAGAAACAGGTGTGAAGAAATTCATTTTTTCTTCAACCGCAGCTACTTATGGAGAACCACAAACTCCTATTGTAGATGAGCAAAGTCCATTAACACCGATCAATCCATATGGACAAAGCAAACTAATGAGTGAAAAAGTCTTACAAGATGCTAATATGGCTAATCCTGAATTTAAATACTGTATTTTAAGATACTTCAATGTAGCAGGTGCTTGCATGAGTTATCCTATAGGTCAACGCTATCCAAAAGCTACTTTACTTATCAAGGTTGCTGCTGAAGTAGCTACAGGAAAAAGAGAAAAACTTTATATTTTTGGCGATAATTATAATACTAAAGATGGCACTTGTATTAGAGATTTTATCCATGTTGATGATATTTCAAGTGCGCATTTAGCCGCTTTAGAATACCTAGAAAACAATGAAAGTAATATTTTCAATGTAGGCTATGGACATGGCTTTAGCGTAAAAGAAGTTATTGAAACTATGAAAAAAGTAAGTGGGGTGGATTTCACAGTAGAACTTGCACCAAAAAGAGCTGGGGATCCTTCTGTGCTTATTTCAAATGCAGATAAAATCAAAACCCTAACCAACTGGAAACCAAAATATGATGATTTGGAATTAATCTGCAAAAGTGCTTATGAGTGGGAAAAACAGTGTTAAAAAAACTTTTTTTTATACTCAATGCTCATGATAAGAAATTTTTATTTGCTTTACTAATTTTTTCTATTTTTATAGGATTTATAGAAAGCTTTGCTATTTCTTTAATCATGCCTTTTGTATCAGTGGCGAGTAATTTTGAGCTTTTAGAAAAAAGCTCCTATTTTCAACCTATATATGAGTATTTAAATTTGCCAAGTTATAAGATTATTGCTTATTTTGGCTGTATATTAATCGCCTTTTATATTTTTAGAGCCTTTTTGAATGCCTTTTATTTTCATTTGCTTGCGCGTTTTTCTAAAGGGCGTTATCACAGCCTTGCTTGTCGTATTTTTGATAAATACTTACATCTTGAATACGAAAATTTTACTAACAAAAATCAATCAGAACTTTTAAAAACCATCACTCAAGAAGTCTTTCATTTAAGTACTTTAATTAGCGCTTTTTTACTTATGCTAAGTGAAAGCTTTGTGGTGTTTTTGCTTTATACTTTATTGCTAATTATCAACTATAAAATCACCCTAGCTTTAAGTGCTTTTTTACTTTTAAATGCTTTTATTTTGATCAAAATTCTCTCACCCTTGGTAAAAAAAGCTTCTATAGCTAGAGAAGAGGCGATGAAAAATTATTTTGAAATTTTAAATGCAAATTTAAACAATCTTAAAATCATCAAACTCAAAACCAAAGAACAAAGCACACAAAAGCTTTATGAAATTCAAAGTGGGCTTTTTGCCAAAGCAAACATTAGCAATGAAAGTATGTCAAGCATTCCTAGAATTTACCTTGAAGGTATAGGTTTTTGTATGCTTTGTTTTATTGTGGTGTATTTAGTTTTAAGATATGAAAGTGATATCTCATCTATCTTAGCAACCATTACTATTTTCGTAGTAGCTCTTTATAGGCTTATGCCAAGTGCTAATCGTATCATCACAAGTTATAATGAAATCACATATTATAAAAACTCTTTAGATATTATTTATAATATGCTCAATGAAAAAGAAGAAAAACTAGGCGATGATAATATTAAATTTAAAGAAAAAATCGTTTTGAAAAATCTTTTCTTTGCTTATAAGGGCAAGAAAAATTTATTTAAAAATTTAAATTTTGAGCTTAAGAAAAATGAAAAAATCGCTTTTATAGGTAAAAGTGGAAGTGGTAAAAGCACTTTAGTTGATCTTATCATAGGACTTTTAAAACCAAGTGATGGAGCTATTTTTGTAGATGGAATTAAGCTTGATGAGAGCAATATAAAAAGTTTTAGAAGTAAAATTGGCTACATACCTCAGCAAATTTATCTTTTTAATGATTCTATTGCTAAAAATATTAGCTTTGGAGAAGAAATAGATGAAGCACTTTTGCATAAGGTAATCAAACAAGCTAATCTTGAAAGCTTTGTAAATTCACTTGAAGATGGAGTGCATACTAAGGTGGGCGATTCAGGTTCGTTTTTAAGTGGGGGGCAAAGACAAAGAATAGCCATAGCAAGAGCACTTTACCAACAACCTGAAATTTTAGTTTTAGATGAAGCAACTAGCGCTCTTGATCAAGAAAGTGAAGCAAAAATCATGGAAGAAATCTATAAAATTTCAAAAGATAAAACCCTCATCATCATAGCCCATAGGCTTTCAACCATACAAGGTTGTGATAGAGTATTTGAAGTAAAACATGGGCATTTAAAGGAACAAGTATGAAAATCACTTTCATCATAGCTACTTTAAATTCAGGTGGTGCTGAAAGAGTATTGGTCACTTTAGCTAATGAGCTTTGCAAAAATCATGAAATAAATATTATTAAATTCCATAAAGAAGACTCTTTTTACAAGCTTGATCCAAAAATCAAACTTTTTACCCTAGAGCAGTTTGACTTTTCCACTCTTTATAATAAAATAGCCTCACGCATTAAAAAATTCAAAGCCTTAAAACAAGCACTTAAAGACCATAAAAGTGATGTTTTTATCTCATTTTTAGATACTACCAATATCGCTTGTATTTGGGCAAATAAAGGCTCCAATACACCTTTAATCATTAGCGAGCATAGCTCTTATACTTATTTAAAATCTAAAATTTGGAAATTTTTACGCCGTATAAGTTTTCCTCATGCAAATGCTCTAACCGTGCTAAGTAATGATGATAAAAAATACTATGAAAATTTTGTTAAAAAAGTTATCAATATGCCAAATCCTTGTCATTTTAGCCCTATTAAAGAAAATTTAGAAAAAGAAAATAATGTCATTTTCGTAGGTAGACTTGATCATAATAAAAATGCTTCTATGTTTTTAAAAGCCATAGCAAGGCTAGATACAAATTTACAAAAACAATACAACTTTTTCATAGCAGGCGATGGAGAATTAAGACAAGATTTAGAACAAGAAACCAAGAATTTAAATATCAAAGTTAATTTTCTAGGTAAAGTTGAAAATATGCAAGATCTTTATAAAAAAGCAAAAACAATCTGTCTTTGCTCTTTCATAGAAGGCTTGCCAACGGTTTTGCTTGAAAGTTTATATTATCAAGTAGCGCGCATTAGCACTAAATACACAAGCGGTCATAAAGATTTAATTGATGATGGAAAAGATGGATTTTTAGTAGATTTAGATGATGAAAAAGCTTTAAGCGAAAAACTCGCACTTTTAATGCAAGATGAAAATTTAAGAAAAACACTAGCGCTTAATGCACAGCAACGATGTAAAGATTATGAAGTGGCCAATGTAGCACAAAAATGGCTTGATTTAATCAAAGAAGTAAGGGTTTAAAATGAAAAAACTAGCAATTTTTATTTATTCTTTAGGAAGTGGTGGCGCTGAAAGGGTTGTATCTACGCTATTACCTGTGTTAAATTTAAAATATGAAGTACATTTGATTTTAATGAATGACAAAATATCATACGATATTCCTGAGGTTAATATCCACTATCTTGAAAAATCAAATCCAAGTGAAAGTAACTTAGCTAAATTTTTAAAACTACCCTTGCTAGCTATAAAATACAAAAAACTTTGTGAAGATTTAAAAATCAATTTACAATTTGTATTATTAAATAGACCTAATTATATTGCGTTAATGGCAAAATCTCTAGGACTTAAATCAACCCTTATTATCAATGAATGCACCACTCCAAGTGTGATTTATCAACATAATAATCTAAATTCTTTTATTAATAAATTTCTTATTAAAAAACTTTATAATAAAGCAGATTTAATCTTAGCAAATTCTATAGGAAACAAAGAAGATTTAATACAAAATTTCAATATAGAGGCTAAAAAATGCGATATTTTATACAATGCCATAGATTTAGAAAACATTATAGAAAAATCTAAAGAAAAAATAGACTTTAAAGATCCTTTTATATTAAGTGTTGGTAGGCTTGATCATGGTAAAAATCATGCTATGCTTATAAGAGCTTATGCAAAAGTTAAAACTGATTTAAAATTAGTCATTTTAGGCGAGGGCATTTTAAAAGATGAGCTTTTAGCTTTAATAGAAACTTTAAATTTAAAAGATAAAGTCTTTTTACTAGGTTTTGATAAAAATCCTTATAAATACATGAGCAAATGTGACTTTTTTGCTTTTGCTTCAAGTTTTGAAGGCTTTTCCAATGTTTTAATCGAATGCCTAGCTTGTAATACTGCCGTACTTTGCACTGATCATAAAAGTGGCGCAAGGGAGCTATTTTTAGATGATGAGTTTGGACTTTTAGTAAAAGTAGATGATGAAAAAGCCATGCAAGAAGGCTTAGAGAAAATGTGCAATGATGAGGCATTAAAAGCTTCGTATAGACAAAAGGCTTTTTTGCGTGCAAAAGAATTTGATAAAATTAGCATAGCAAAGCAATTATTTGAATTTTTCAACAAGGCATAAAATGAAACTACAACAAAATTTTACTGATAATAATTCTATAAAATATACCTGTATTTTAATCCTTATAGCCTTTGCTTTTAGTGTTTTGTGTAGATTATACTGGGTGGCTTGGGCAAGTGAGTTTTATGAGTTTTTCTTTAACGATCAACTCATGATTACCACTAATGATGGTTATGCTTTTGCAGAAGGCGCAAGGGATATGATAGCAGGTTTTCATCAACCTAATGACTTATCTTATTTTGGAAGCTCACTTTCTACTTTGACTTATTGGCTTTATAGTATTTTGCCTTTTAGCTTTGAAAGTATTATTTTATATATGAGTACTTTTTTTGCTTCTTTGATTGTTGTGCCTATTATATTAATCGCAAGAGAGTATAAACTCACCACCTATGGCTTTATAGCAGCCTTACTTGGAAGCATTGCAAATAGTTATTACAACCGCACTATGAGTGGGTATTATGATACAGATATGCTAGTGTTAGTTTTACCAATGCTTATTTTGCTTACTTTTATACGCTTAACTATCAATAAAGACATTTTCACCCTACTTTTAAGTCCAATTTTCATCATGATTTATTTATGGTGGTATCCATCAAGTTATTCTTTAAATTTTGCTATGATAGGACTTTTTGGTCTTTATACTTTAGTATTTCATAGAAAAGAAAAGATTTTTTATCTAGCTATTGCTTTGATGATCATAGCTTTAAGTATGCTAGCATGGCAATATAAATTTGCTTTGATTGTATTATTATTTGCTATTTTTGCCTTCAAAGAAGAAAAAATTAATTTTTATATGATTTGGACTTTGATTTTTATTAGCATTTTGATTTTACATTTAAGCGGTGGCTTAGATCCTGTTTTATATCAACTTAAATTTTATGTTTTCAAAGCTTCTGATGTGCAAAATTTAAAAGATGCTGCCTTTATGTATTTTAATGTCAATGAAACCATTATGGAAGTAAATACTATCGATCCTGAAGTATTTATGCAAAGAATTAGCTCTAGCGTTTTAGTATTTATCCTTTCTTTTATAGGTTTTATCCTACTTTGTAAAGACCACAAAAGCATGCTTTTGGCTCTACCTATGCTTGCACTAGGTTTTATGGCTTTAAGAGCTGGACTTAGATTTACCATTTATGCAGTTCCTGTAATGGCTTTGGGTTTTGGGTATTTTTTATATGTATTTTTTAATTTTTTAGAAAAAAAACAAATCAAACTTAGTCTAAGAAATAAAAATATCTTACTCATACTCATTGCATTTTTTAGTATAAGCCCTGCTTTGATGCATATTTATTATTATAAATCTTCTACTGTTTTTACTTCTTATGAAGCTAGTATTTTAAATGATTTAAAAAATAAAGCTCAAAGAGAAGATTATGTTGTTGCTTGGTGGGATTATGGTTATCCAATACGCTATTATAGCGATGTAAAAACCCTAATTGATGGTGGAAAACACCTAGGAAAAGATAATTTTTTCTCATCTTTTGTCTTAAGCAAAGAACAAATTCCAGCAGCTAATATGGCAAGACTTAGCGTAGAATACACTGAAAAATCTTTCAAAGAAAACTATCCTGATGTTTTAAAAGCTATGGTTAAAGATTATAACCAAACAAGTGCTAAAGATTTTTTAGAAAGTTTAAATGATAAAGATTTTAAATTTGATACGAATAAAACTAGAGATGTATATATTTACATGCCTTATAGAATGCTCCGTATTATGCCTGTGGTGGCACAATTTGCAAATACAAATCCTGACAATGGAGAGCAAGAAAAAAGTTTATTTTTCTCCCAAGCCAATGCCATAGCTCAAGATAAAACCACAGGTTCTGTTATGCTTGATAATGGAGTAGAAATTATTAATGATTTTAGAGCCTTAAAAGTAGAAGGTGCAAGCATACCTTTAAAAGCTTTTGTGGATATAGAATCCATCACTAGTGGCAAATTTTATTACAATGAAATTGATTCAAAAGCTCAAATTTATTTGCTCTTTTTAAGAGAATACAAAAGCTTTGTGATTTTAGATGAAAGTCTTTATAATAGTGCTTATATACAAATGTTTTTATTAAATCAATATGATCAAGATTTATTTGAACAAGTCACTAATGATGCAAGAGCAAAAATTTATAGGCTAAAAAGATGAAAATAGGAATTTTAACCCATAGCGCAATGAGTGTGTATTATTTTCGTCTTGCACTCATTAGGGCTTTAGAAAAAAATAATCATGAAGTTATAATCATCACTCCAAAAGATGATTTTGCTATTAAATTACAAGAGCTAGGCTATAAGGTTTGCTTTTATGATTTAGCTAGATCAAGCGTTAACCCTTTAGTCGTTTTTAAAAATCTACTTAGTTTAAAAAATACACTCAAAAGTTTAAATTTAGATCTTTTACAAACAAGCGCTCACAAAAGCAATACAACAGGTATCATAGCAGCTAAAATGGCGAGTATTAAATACACTTTTGGTTTAGTTGAGGGCTTAGGAAGTTTTTATATAGATGATGATTTTAAAAGCAAATTAG
This sequence comes from Campylobacter sp. CNRCH_2015_0338h, assembly GCF_025772785.1. Taxonomy (NCBI): domain Bacteria; kingdom Pseudomonadati; phylum Campylobacterota; class Epsilonproteobacteria; order Campylobacterales; family Campylobacteraceae; genus Campylobacter; species Campylobacter sp. CNRCH_2015_0338h. The sequence goes on along the minus strand of NZ_JAKMST010000004.1, from coordinate 59,508 downwards.
TAAGAATGAGCATTAATTTACTTTATAAAATTTCTTTTAAACTTGCTAATGGTTTTATTTTTGTCAATGAAAGCAATGCTTTATTTATGAAAAATTTAGGCTTAAAAGAAGAAAAAATCAAAATCATCAAATCCGTAGGGCTAAATTTAAAACAATTTTTACCTTTAAAAATTAGCACAGAAGAAAAACAAGCTTTTTTAAAAGAACACAATATGCCCAATAAGCCTATCGTTTTAATGATTTCAAGAGCACTTTGGCATAAAGGCATTAAAGAATTTTATGAAGCAAGCCAAATTTTAAAAGATAAGGCAAATTTTGTTTTGGTAGGTGGAAGAGATGATAATAAATCTTGTGCACCATTAGAATTTTTAAACTCAAGTGATGTTTTTTATCTTGGTGCGAGAAGTGATATTGCACATTTATTAAATTTATGCGATATTTTTGTTTTACCAAGTTATAAAGAAGGTTATCCAAGAACGGTTTTAGAAGCACAAGCTTGTAAAAAAGCATGTGTGGTAAGTGATGCTGAAGGTTGCATTGAAGCAGTGGATAATGCCATAGATGGTTTAATTTGTAAATGCAAAGATAGTAAAGATTTAGCTGAAAAAATCGCAGTTTTATTAGAAGATGAAAAACTAAAAAATACTTTAGTGCAAAATGCTTTTCTTAGAGCGCAAAATTATGATGAAAATATCATAGCTTTGAAATATCTTGACTTTTATAGGGGTTTTACAAATGTATAAAAATGGTTTAAAGCGTGTTTTTGACTTTTTTTTGGCTTTGATTTTGTTGATTGTTTTTTCACCCTTTATAGTGCTTATTGGCATTGTTTTAAAAATCGTTCAAGGAAGTGTGCTTTTTAAACAAGCAAGACCAGGATTAAATGAAAAAATTTTTTATATTTATAAATTTAAAACTATGAGTGATGAAACCGATGAAAATGGAGAATTGCTTCCTGATGAATTACGCCTAAAGCCTTTTGGTAAGCTAGTTAGAAGCTTGAGTTTAGATGAATTACCACAGCTTTTTAATGTATTAAAAGGCGATATGAGCTTCATAGGACCAAGACCTTTACTTGTAGAATACTTACCCTTATACAATCAAGAACAAAAAAAACGCCACGATGTAAGACCAGGCATTACAGGTTGGGCGCAAATCAATGGACGCAATGCTATTTCTTGGGAGCAAAAATTTAAATATGATGTAGAATATGTGCAAAATTGCTCTTTTTTATTTGATCTTAAAATCTTTTTTATGACCATTGTTAAAGTTTTAAAAAGAAGTGGGGTTAATAAAGAGGGAGTAGCTACAACGGATAAATTCAATGGACACAACTAAAAGTATTTATATATATGGTTCTAGTGGACATGGTTTAGTCTGTGCTGATGTAGCTAGAAATTTAGGATATGAAAAAATCATCTTTTTGGATGATAACAAAGGCTTAAAATATCACTCCAACTTAGAAAAACACGATATGTTTATTGCTATTGGTGCAAACTCTATTAGAGAAAAACTTTTCAAAAAAGCAAAAGAAGATGGATTTAGATTAGTAAATTTGATACACAAAAGTGCTATTATTAGCCCAAGTGCTTTTTTAGATGATGAGGGTATTTTAATCATGCCAAATGTCGTAATTAATGCTAAAGCTAGCATTGCAAAAGGTGTAATTTTAAATACTGCTTGTGTAATTGAGCATGAGTGTTTCGTAGATGAGTTTAGCCATATTAGCGTTGGGGCTAAACTAACAGGAAATGTAAAAATAGGAAAGCGTTGTTTTTTGGGAGTTAATTCAAGCGTTATTCCTTGTATGAGTTTAAATGATGATATAACTTTAGGTGCAGGAGCAGTTGTGGTTAAAAATTTAACTTCTAAAGGTATTTATACTGGAGTTCCTGCTAAGAAAATAAAGGAGGTAAAATGAGATTTTTTCTATCAGCGCCACATATGAGTGGAAAAGAATTAGAATACATACACAAAGCTTTTGAAAGTAATTATATAGCACCTTTGGGTGAGTTTGTTAATGCCTTAGAACAAAGTATTAAAGATTATACAAAAAGTTCTAACGCACTTGCTCTAAATGCAGCAACTGCAGCTATTCATCTAGCTTTAAGAGTTTTGGGTATTAAAGAAGGTGATGTAGTTTTAGCTTCAAGTTTTACTTTCATAGCTTCAGTAGCGCCTATTTCTTATATGAATGCTACACCTGTATTTATTGATTGTGATGAAACTTATAATTTAGATGTCAATTTATTAAAAAAAGCTATCAAAGAAAGCCCTAAAAAACCAAAAGCTCTCATTTTAACACACCTTTATGGCAATGCTTCTAAAATGGATGAGATTGTCCAAATTTGTAAAGAAAATGAGATTTTTTTAATCGAAGATGCTGCTGAAGCTTTGGGAAGTTTTTACAAAAATAAAGCTTTAGGTACTTTTGGTGATTTTGGAGTATATTCTTTTAATGGTAATAAAATCATCACAACAGGTGGTGGTGGTATGCTTGTAAGTGAAAATCATACTAATCTTGAAAAAGCAAGATTTTATAGCACTCAAGCTAGAGAAAATTATCTTCATTATGAGCATAAAGAATATGGCTATAATTATAGAATGAGTAATATCTTAGGTGCAATCGGCACTGCTCAAATGGAAGTTTTAGAAGAAAGAGTAAGTAAAAAGCGTGAAATTTATAGCTGGTATAAAGAATTTTTAAGTGGCACCTTTACTTTTTTAGATGAACTTGAAAATACCAAGTCAAATCGCTGGCTAAGTACTGCTTTGCTTGATTTTGATTTAAATAAACTTAATACTTATGAAAAACATTGTATATGTGAAAATAAAAATGTTCAAATTCAAGATAAAATTTTAAAAATCATACAAGTTTTAAAAGATAATAAAATCGAAAGCCGTCCACTTTGGAAACCAATGCATTTACAAGAACTTTACAAAGGTTGCGATGCTTACTTAAATGGCAATAGTGAGTTTTTCTTTAGCAATGGAATTTGCCTTCCAAGCGCAACTACTATGAGTAAAGCTGATGTAGAGGAAGTTTCTACTTTAATCTTAAATACCTTAAAGGACTAAGATGGATTATAAAAGCAAACGCTTAGGTTTTTTTCTAGGCGCTGATATTTTACTTTTTGTTATAAGTATTTATTTGTCTTTTTCTTTACGCTTTAGTGCAGACATTCCAAGTGAATTTTATGAAGGTATGTTTAAAAGTGCTGTGATTTTGATTTTACTTAAAATCATTTTTCTAGCTTTTTTTAGAATTTATCAAGTTGCTTGGAGATTTTTCTCACTCAATGAAGCGCGTAAATTAGTTATTGCTTTAGCTTTAGCTGAACTTGTATTTTTAGCAATTTATTATTTTTATGATGATTTTTTTAATCCTTTTCCAAGAAGCGTTATAGGAATAGACTTTGTTTTATCTTGTATGCTAATTGGAAGTTTGCGTATAAGCAAAAGAATGATAGTTGATTTTAGAAAGCCAAAATACAATGAAGAACATCCTTGTATAGTAGTTGGTGCCACTTCAAAGGCTTTACATTTATTAAAAGGAGCCAAAGAAGGGAGCTTAGGACTTTTCCCCGTAGCTGTGGTAGATGAGCGTAAAAATTTAATAGGTACTTATTGTGATAAATTTATAGTTGAAGAAAAAGAAGCTATTAGAAAATATACTGCTGAAGGTATTCATACTGCTATCATTGCTTTAAAACTTGAGCAAGAAGAACTCAAAAAGCTTTTTGATGAGCTTATTGCTTATGGGATTAATGATATAAAACTTTTTTCTTTTACACAAAATGAAGCAAGAGATATAAGCATCGAAGATTTATTAGCGCGTAAGCCAAAAGATTTAGATAATGCTTGCGTGATTGATTTTATCAAAGATAAGGTAGTTTTAGTTAGTGGGGCTGGTGGGACTATAGGAAGCGAGCTTTGCAAACAATGCATTAAATTTGGCGCAAAACACTTAATCATGCTTGATCATAGCGAGTATAATTTATATAAAATCAATGAAGCATTAAGCTTGCATAAAGAAAAAATCGAGCCTATTATGATGAGTATATTAGACAAAGAAGCTTTAGAAAAACTTTTACAAGAAAAAAACATAGATTTGATTTTGCATGCAGCAGCTTATAAACACGTGCCTTTGTGTGAGCAAAATCCACATTCAGCTATTTTAAATAATATCATAGGTACTAAAAATTTAATCGATCTTGCAAAAACTTACAAGGTTGCCAAATTTGTTATGATAAGCACTGATAAAGCTGTAAGACCAACTAATATCATGGGTTGTACAAAAAGAATTTGTGAGCTTTATGCGCTAAGTTCAAGTTATGAAAATTTTGAAGTAGCTTGTGTGCGTTTTGGTAATGTTTTAGGCTCAAGTGGAAGTGTCATACCTAAATTTAAAGCTCAAATTGCAGCTAATGAACCACTTACTCTTACTCATCCTGATATAGTGCGTTATTTTATGCTTGTGGATGAAGCTGTGCAACTTGTTTTACAAGCTGCTGCTATTGCAAAAGGCGGGGAGTTATTTGTGCTTGATATGGGTGAACCTGTTAAAATCATGGATTTAGCTAAAAAAATGCTTTTACTTTCTAATAAAAAGTTAGAAATTAAAATCACTGGACTTAGAAAAGGTGAAAAACTTTACGAAGAGCTTTTAATCCATGAAGATGATTTAAAAACTCAATATGAAAGTATATTTGTTACCACTAGTGAAATTAAAGATTTAAAAATTTTAAATCAAGAAATAGAAAGATTACTCCAAAGCACAGATCCTGCAAAAGTTTTAAAGGAAATTGTGCCTGAGTTTAATCATAACAAAAATGGAGAGTAATTAAATTCTAATTTTATTTTTAAATGGTATAATATAAACTTTTAATTGATTAATAAAAATAAAAACGATACAATTACACTTTTATGTAATTACATCAAGACAAAGGAAAAAAAGTGAAGTTATTAGTAGTTGATGATAGTTCTACCATGAGAAGAATAATCAAAAACACTCTTGTAAGATTAGGTCACAAAGATGTTTTAGAAGCTGAACATGGAGTTGAAGCTTGGGATTTGCTTTCACAAAATGATGACATAAAAATTTTAATTACTGACTGGAATATGCCTGAAATGAACGGCTTAGAATTAGTAAAAAAAGTAAGAGCGGAAGAAAAATATGCTGATATGCCTATTATCATGGTAACTACAGAAGGTGGTAAGGCAGAAGTTATCACAGCTTTAAAAGCAGGTGTAAATAACTATATTGTAAAACCTTTTACACCTCAAGTATTAAAAGAAAAACTTGAAGATGTTTTAGGAACAAACGAAGGCTGATTATAAGTTTTTATGCAAACACATTATTACGAACTTTTTTTTCAAACAGATAAGGAATATTTAGATTTATTCCTTGATCTTGTTTTTTCTCTAGATATAGATGCCATAGAAGAAAAGAATGATGGCGTTTATATACGATCAGAAGAAGATATAAAACTCATTCAAATAGCCTTGCAAAGCTTTCATCAAAAATTATGTGAAAAATTTAATACTAAGATTTATTTTCATTCTACTTTAGAAAAAAAAGAAAATAAAAACTGGATAGAAGAGTATAAAAAAGGCATACAAGCTTTAACCATTGACAATATCCACATTCACACCACTTGGCAAGAAGCTATACAAGATAAAATCAATATCATTATAGACCCTGCCCTAGCTTTTGGCTCAGGACATCATGAAAGCACTTACACTTGTATAGAATTTTTACAAAAATACACAAATGATTCTAAATTTTGCTTAGATGTAGGCTGTGGAAGTGGGATTTTAAGTATCATCATGGCAAAGCTTGGAGCTAAAGTGCAAGCTTGTGATACAGATGAGCTAGCCATAGTTGCAAGCAAGGAAAATGCAAAATTAAATCAAGTTAGTTTTGATGATATTTGGGTAGGTTCTATTAATAAAAGCTTACATAAATATGATATAGTTGTGGCAAATATCATTGCTGATATTTTAATCATACTAGAAAAAGATCTTAAAGAAAAAACCAAAGAAGGTGGAATTTTAATCTTATCTGGTATTTTAAACAAATATGAAGAAAGAATTAAAGATAAATTCAAAGATTTGACTTTGTTAGAATGTAAACACAAAGGAGAGTGGTTGAGTTTAGCTTACAAAAAGGAAACAAAATAATGAATAAAAAACCAAACGAACCAAAAGATAATCCAAACAATAATAGCTTTTTTAATAAAAACCCTATTTTTATTTTCGCTATTTTTGCCATTGTGATGATTCTTTTATTTAAAGGATTTTCAGATGATGGTAGTATGGGTATTATGGGCGGAGAAAATACCAAAAAAGTTACTTATTCTGAATTAAAAACTTTAATCGAAAATAATCAAATTGCCCAAGTTAACATAGGTCAAACTACCATAAAAGCAGTATCTAAAGCAGGAAATATGGTATATATTACCAAAAAAGTTCCAAATGATGCTACTTTTGTGCCTTTGCTTGATTCAAAAGGTGTTTCTTATGGAGCTTTTAACGAGAGTAATTGGTTTATAGATATCTTACTTTCTTGGGTTTTACCGGTATTTATTTTCTTTGGTATATGGATGTTTTTAGCCTCTCGTATGCAAAAAAATATGGGTGGATCCATACTTGGTATAGGAAGCTCTAAAAAGCTTGTAAATTCAGAAAAACCAAAAGTTAAATTCAATGATGTTGCAGGTGTTGAGGAAGCAAAAGAAGAAGTTAAAGAAATAGTTGATTTTCTAAAATATCCTGAAAGATACATCAATCTTGGCGCAAAAATTCCAAAAGGACTTTTGCTTGTAGGCCCTCCAGGTACAGGTAAAACTTTACTTGCAAAAGCAGTAGCAGGCGAAGCTGATGTACCATTTTTTAGCGTATCAGGTTCATCTTTTATAGAAATGTTTGTGGGTGTTGGAGCTAGTAGGGTTAGAGATTTATTTGAAAATGCTAAAAAAGAAGCTCCAGCTATTGTATTTATAGATGAAATTGATGCTATAGGCAAATCACGCGCAGCAAGTGGCATGATGGGTGGAAATGATGAAAGAGAGCAAACTTTAAATCAACTTCTAGCAGAAATGGATGGCTTTGGTACTGAAAGCTCGCCAGTAATAGTACTAGCAGCGACAAACCGTCCTGAAGTCTTAGATGCAGCATTACTTAGACCAGGACGTTTTGATAGACAAGTTTTAGTAGATAAGCCTGATTTTAAAGGCAGATGTGATATTTTAAAAGTTCATATGAAAGATGTTAAAATTTCACCTGAAGTAAAAGTAGAAGATATCGCAAGATTAACAGCAGGTCTTGCGGGTGCTGATTTAGCAAATATCATTAACGAAGCAGCTTTACTTGCAGGTAGAGATTCTAAAAAACATGTAGAACAAAAAGACTTAGTTGAAGCAGTAGAAAGAGCTATAGCAGGACTTGAGAAAAAATCACGTAGAATTAATGATAAAGAGAAAAAAATCGTAACTTATCATGAATGTGGCCATGCTTTAATCGCTGAAACCACAAAAGGTGCTAAAAAAGTAAGTAAAGTTTCTGTTATACCGCGTGGTTTAGCAGCTTTAGGATATACGCTCAATACTCCTGAAGAAAATAAATTTTTAATGCAAAAACATGAGCTTTTGGCTGAAGTTGATGTACTTTTAGGTGGACGTGCAGCTGAAGAAATTTTCATTAAAGAAATTTCAACTGGTGCAAGCAATGACCTTGAACGTGCAACTGACATCATAAAAGCTATGATTTCTATGTATGGTATGAGTGAAATTGCAGGTTTAATGGTGCTTGAAAAACAAAGAAATACTTTCTTAAGTGGTGGACAAACTATCAAAGATTATTCTGATAAAATGGCTCAAGATTTAGATGAGTATGTGAAGAAAACCTTAGATGAACGCTATGCGGGTGTAAAAGAAATTTTAAAAACTTATAGCGGTGCTATAGAAGTAATGGTACAAGCACTTTATGAAGAAGAAACTATTGATGGTGCTAAAGTAAGAGAGATTATTAAAAACTATGAAGAAGAAAACAATCTTCCAACGCGCTTAGAAGAAAAAGAGCAAGAAGTTACTAAGGATAACTAATGAAAACAAATTTTATTGCAAAGGCTGGCTGGAATTTACTTATAATTCTAGCTATAGTTTTTGCAATAGCTCAATTTATATGGGGATTTTCTTGGCTTTTATGGTGTATTTTTATACTTTTTGCTTGCCTTTTTAGAGCTAGTAAAATCGATTATATAGCAGATCCAAATACTATCATAACTCCCATAGAAGGAAAAATAAAATGCATTAAAACAAGCTCATATAAAGAGCTTGGCGAATGCATAGAAGTGCAAATTATAAACAATATCATTCATCAAGGCAACATCATAGCTCCACTTGATATGGATATAGAAGAAACTAGACTAAGACACGGACTTTTTTTATGTCCATTTATGAAAAATACAAATTTAATGGGCGAAAGAATGCTATTTTTAGCACGCTCTAAAGGCAAACAATGGGCATTACGCATCATTTTTGGCGCTTTAAATAGAAAAGCTCATATTGATGATTTTGGTCATCATTTAAACCATGGGCAAAATATAGGTTTTATGTTTGATGGTAGTGTGAGTTTATTGCTTCCAAAAGATACTAGAATTTGCGTAAATGAAAATGACAAAGTACGCATTGGTGCATTGATAGGGTATTTAAATCCATGAATTTTAAACTAATTTATATTTTACCTAATCTTTTTACAGCTGCTTCTATATTTTTAGGCATTATTTCAGTGATTGCTTCTATTAATCAAAATTTTGATAAGGCATTAATTTATATCATTTTATCATTAATTTGTGATGGTTTAGATGGACGCGTTGCAAGAGCTACTAATTCTACTTCTAAATTTGGAGTTGAGTTTGACTCACTAGCAGATTTAATAGCCTTTGGTGTTGCACCTGCTATGCTTTTTTATATGAGTATAGGTTATGAATATGATCGTTTTGGCTCCTTAATAGCTGGTTTATTTGTAGTTTTTGGCGCTATACGCTTAGCAAGATTTAATGTCACCACAGGTACTTATGAACCTTCAGTTTTTATAGGACTTCCTATACCAACAGCTGCAGTTGTAAGTGCTTTATGGGTAAGCGCTTATTTATATTATGATTTTTTACGTGATTTTTCTTTGATGATAGTATGTATTCAAATGCTTTTAGCTTTTTTAATGGTAAGCAATATAAGATATCCAAGTTTTAAAAAAATTGATTTAAAACGGGCAAATGTTTTAAAGGTATTAATCCTTTTAGTAATCTTATTTTCCATGCTTTATTTGTATTTTTTAGAAAGTGCGTTAATCGTCGCAAGCTTATATGTACTTTATGGAATCATTCGAAGTTTTTTTACTCTAGCTCGTAAATTTAAAAAAGATTAAAATTTTATTCTCACTTCACTTTTTAATAATATACTTCTCATTATTTTCAAAAAAGGAGTAAAAATGAATAAAAACAAATTATTCAGACAAATTCACATTTACATTAGCTTATTTTTCTTACCACTAGCATTTTTATATGCTGTTACTGGTTTTGCTTATATAGCTGGTTTTGATGGGGAAAGTGGAGCTAAAATTCAAACTCAAAAAGTTCAAGCCATTGTCCAAGAAGGCGCTGAAGCTGAATTTTTAATTGATTTTTTAAAGAAAAATAACTTAAAACTTCCTTCATCTTTGGAACCAAAACTTAACAAAAAAGGCGATGGAATAGAGCTTGGCACTATAAACTATACTGCAAGTATTGTCAAAATAGATGAAAATAATTATGAAATTATCACAAAAGAAAGAAGTTTACTTGGAAATATGATTTTACTTCACAAAGATAAAGGCATGTGGTATTTTTCTGTTCTTGGACTAGCTTTTGCACTTGCTATGATAATCCTTTATATTTCAGGACTTTTAATCACTATCATAGCTATACGCAAAGACAGGGGTAAACAAATCGCAGTTTTAAGCGCTGGTTTTGTTATAACTTTAATCATAGCTTATCTTAGTGTATAAATTTAAGGTATATCTTATAAACAATAAGATATACTTTCCCTTTTAATACGGACAGATGGGTGAGTGGCTGAAACCACACCCCTGCTAAGGGTGCAGATCTTAACGGGTCTCGAGGGTTCAAATCCCTCTCTGTCCGCCACCTTATAAAATCCATTTCCTTTCATCTATTTTAATAATTTTACTGTTATAATTATAATAAATTTAAAGGCAAGCTCACATACTATGCAAATTTATGCTTCTATTGATTTGAAATCTTTTTACGCTTCAGCTGAGTGTGTTTTAAGAAATTTAGATCCTTTAACAACTAATCTTATTGTAGCAGATAAATCAAGAACAGATAAAACCATCATACTAGCAGTTTCACCTGCACTAAAAACTTACAATATACCTAGTAGATTAAGGCTTTTTGAGTTTAAACAAAAAATCCACTCAATCAACCAAGAAAGATTAAAACAAACTCAAAAACACTGCTTTAAAGCTAAAAGTTTTGATACATTAAAACTTAAAAATGATTTAAATTTAGAGCTAGATTACATCATAGCCAAGCCCAGAATGGCTACTTATATAGAATTTAGCACAAAAATATACAGCATTTATTTGAAGTATTTTGATGCTAAAGATATTCATATATACTCTATTGATGAAGTTTTTATTGATCTTAGTTCTTATCTTGAAAAATACAAACTATCAGCTTATGAGTTACTTACTAAGGTTTTACTTGATATTTTACATACAAGTAAAATCACTGCAACAGCAGGTATAGGCACAAATTTATACTTAGCTAAAATTGCTATGGATATACTTGCTAAAAGACAACAAGTAGATGAAAATGGCTTGCTTATAGCCTTTTTAGATGAAAAATTATACAGATATAAATTATGGCAGCATAAACCTTTAAAAGATTTTTGGCGTATAGGTAAAGGCATTGCCTTAAAACTTGCAAATTTAAACATTCATACTATGGGAGATCTTGCAAGATTTTCTTTAAAACACGAAGCTTTGCTTTATAAACACTTTGGTGTTAATGCTGAATTATTAATCGATCATGCATGGGGTATTGAAACTTGCACGATGAAAGATATTAAAAATTACAAATCACAAAATCACTCTAAAGTCATGGCTAAGGTTTTACCTTTTGCATATGATAATAATCAAACAATAAAGGTTTTAAAAGAACTTGTCGATCATTTAGTGCTTGAACTTATACAAAATAACCTTAAAACAAACCATATCACGCTAGATATACAATATGATAAAAGCAATTTAGAAAATTCAAACCTTTTAGCTTCTTATAAAGGAGCTATTGCTAAAGATAATTATGGAAGAACTATACCTAAAAATGCTCATGGAAGTATAAATTTAGAAAATTTTACCCATTCTTTAAAAATCATCAATAAAAAAGCCTTGGAACTTTTTTATAAAATCAGCAATAAAAACTTAAGCATTAGAAAAATCAGCTTAAGTTTAAATAATATCACAGACAAAGCACAAGAAAATTTCCAAGAATTAAATTTATTTAGTGATTTTAATGCAATTTTGCAAGAAAAAAATCAACTTGAAAAAGAAGAAAAACTTCAAAAAGCAAGACTTCAAATCATGCAAAAATTTGGTAAAAAGGCTATTTTAAAAGCTTCAAGCTTAGATAATGAAACCAAAGAAATTACTTCTTTAATAGGAGGACATAATGCATGATGATTATAAAGATATAATAAATATAAAATATCAAAAATCAAAACAATTCCCACCAATACCAAGAGAAAAAAGAGCGGCGCAATTTGCTCCATTTTCAGTGCTAAATGGTTTTAGTAAAGCGATTTTAAAAACGCAAAAAGATATGGAAAAAGCATTAGAAAATAGCAAATATCAAGAAGAAAGCTAAGTTCTTCTTGATAAAATTTTATTTTGTATTAGAGTATTTTTCAAACTCTCCACTTTCATCAATTTCATTGCCATAAAGTTTGTGTAATTCATAGTAGTATTTTACAAATTCCTTACACTCTTCATCAAGTGGTAAAAACACCTCATCTTCTAAAACACAAAACTCATCTAAATAATTTTTAGCATCTTCTTTTAACATATAATGTCTTGCTAATTTATAGTAATTTTGCATAAACACAGCCTTAAAACTCTCATAAGCTTCTTCATCAAATTTAATGTTTAATTTCTCATTTGCAAAAGATAACACCCCTGATTTAAACAACAATGATAAATGAATCAAACCTTCTGTATAATAAGGCTTAACCTCCTCTACTCTTTGCCAAGCAATCAATCCTATAGCCCTTTTAATAAGCTCATAAAATACAGGAAGCTTTAAATCATCTTCTTCATGTAAAAAGAAATTCACAAGCCCACCCGCAGTAGCTTTAAACTCTTCTATATTTTTAAACACACCACTTTCATTCATTTTCTTTTCGCTATCATTTGCCACAAAGAAAATATGCCCAAACTCATGACCTATGGTAGAAACTTCATAAATTCTTTTCCATAATTTTTCATTGTAAAATAAAATTTCTCTACCATAATCTAAAAATTCTTTTTCAAATACCATAGAAGAAAGCTTCATAAAAGGCTTGGTTTTAGCATTTTCATAAACATAATTTAAAAAAGCAAAGATCTTTTTTCCTGCTATATTGCTTACATACTCATCATTTGGCACTACTTGAGCAGAAAAAAGCCCCTTAAGCTCTGCTCCATAAAAAATCATAGGCATACAAATATAAAGCTGAGTTTTTTCAAGATTAAAATTCACCTCATCAAACAAAGCTTCATCTTCTTCATCTAAATTTGCATACACCATTGCAAAGCTTTCTTTGATTTTATCTTTAAACTCACTCCCATTAAAATCACTCACATCTTCTAAGCGTATATCCCACTCAAGTGCTACTGCATGTGTGTAAGAGTCTTCATAGTATTCTAAAGGATGGCCAATTTGCAATGGGCATTTTACTTCCATCCACGCAAGCTCTGCTTCTTGCCATTTTTTAACTACTTCGTTATTATCTTTTTCACAAAATGCAAATTTTAATCTTTCTATATAGTCAATATAAGCATTTTTTTCATCATCTAACGCACAATTTCTTAGTTTTTCTAAAAGTTTATCAAACTCATATTCAAGCTTTAAAACCTCATTTTCAAAAGCCTTTGCATAAGGTAAAAATCTCCAAAGTGTTCCTATTTTAACTAAAGCTCCATAGCTTCTTTCACAAATTTCACCATCTTGATTAAGCTGATAAAGCTCATTTTGCTTTAAAAACTCCAAAGCATCGCTTAAATTTGGAAATTGTTCTTTTAAGATTTTATTATTTGTATCTAAAATTTGCTTACTCCAAACAAGCTCAAAAGAATTCATAACTACACCTATATTATGCACACCTTGAACTAAAGCCAAATAAAACTCATCAAGTAAATTTTTACTCTTAATCTCATCGATTAAATCTTGATGTTCTACTTCATAAAAGGCTCTTACTAAAGAAAAAACTTTATATTTTATTTGAGAAATTTCTTCTTCATTTAAACCTTTTTTCTCAAGCTCTTGGACTAAATTTTCCTCTTTTAAATCCACCAAACGACGTAACATTGCTAAAACATTGCTTTTTTCGTTTTCAAGATTAGCTAGTTCTAAAGCTCTATCTATCAAAGGATGACTTTGATTAGTTTGAAGTATATTATAAAGACTATTGATATTTTGTTTCCTATTTTTCACAATTTTTGCTATTTGCTTAAAATCATTCATTTTTTACCTTTCTTTATTTTTAAAACTTAATTATAATGTTTTTTTTAAAACACAAGGAGAATGTATGAAAGATATGGGAGAACCTAAGCTAAGAGTTATAGCTATGCCAAGCAATACAAACCCCGCTGGTAATATCTTTGGTGGTTGGATCATGTCACAAATTGATCTAGCTGGAGCCATTGCCGCAAGAGAACTCTCCCCACAAAGAGTTGTCACGGTCGCAGTAGATAAAATCATTTTTAAAGAGCCAATTTTCGTAGGTGATTTGGTATCTTGCTATGCAAAAATCATCAAAGCAGGTAATACATCCATAACCGTAGAAGTAGAAGTAGTTACTCAAAGAGCTAATGAATATGGCCGTGTGTATTGTATGCATGTAACTTCAGCTGTAGTAACTTATGTGAGCGTAGATAAAGATGGAAATAAATTTCCTATTGATGCGGATTTAAAAAGATTGCACGGCTTTTAATATGTTTTATTGTATTTTTAAAAAACTTTTTATATCATCACAAAAAACTTTCTAAGGCTTATATATGCGTGGATATAAAATATTTTCTGGTTCGGCAAATGAAGAATTTGCTAAAAAAATCTCAAAATACCTTTCATTGCCTCTAAGCAATGCGGGTGTAAAGCGTTTTAGCGATGGTGAAATTAGCATTCAAATAGATGAAAGCGTGCGTGGTAAAGATGTGTTTATCATTCAAAGCACTTGTGCTCCAACAAATGATAATCTAATGGAGCTTTTAATCATGACAGATGCTCTGCGTCGCTCAAGTGCAAGCTCTATCACAGCTATTATCCCTTATTTTGGTTATGCTAGACAAGATAGAAAAGCAAGCCCTAGGGTGCCTATTACTGCAAAATTAGTAGCAAATCTTATAGAATCAGCTGGCGTGGATAGAGTAGCTACCATAGACTTACATGCTGGACAAATTCAAGGCTTTTTTGATATACCTGTGGATAATCTTTATGGAAGTATTATTTTTAATGATTATATTAAAAATAAAAACTACAAAAATCCTATCATCGCAAGTCCTGATATAGGCGGTATAGCAAGAGCTAGAAGTGTGGCAAAAGCTTTAGGACTTGATATAGTTATAGTAGATAAAAGACGTGAAAAAGCTAATGAAAGCGAAGTGATGAATGTCATCGGTGATGTAAAAGATAAAGAAGTGATTTTAGTAGATGATATCATCGATACAGCAGGAACCATAGTAAAAGCTGCTGAAGTATTTAAAAGCAAAGGTGCAAAGTCAGTTATAGCTTGCTGTACTCACCCTGTACTTAGTGGTGTAGCTTATGAAAGAATAGCCAAAGATGCATTAGATGAGCTAGTAGTAACTGACACTATACCTTTAAAACAACAAATGGATAAAATCAAAGTCCTAAGCGTAGCACCTATTTTTGGCGAGGTAATACGCAGAGTTTATCACAATGAAAGTGTGAATTCTTTATTTGTATAAATTCTTTGCAAGGACCATCCTTGCAAAGAAAATCTAAACTTCAAATAATTCTACAATTTTATATTAATTAAAACTATATTTTGCTATAATTAATAAATTATTATTAATTAAGGAGTTATTATGATTAAAAATTTAATCTTAAATTTTGGTAGAACTATACTTGATATAGCGGCTGCATTAAGCTTTATTATAGCGATTATTTATTCTATTGCGCTGATGTTTACTCTAGGATTTATAGTAGGTCTAGTAACACTTATTGGATCTTTGGTTGCGATATTTTTAAGCTTTTTTGTAATTTATCTTGTCATAGATATAAGAGATGCACTAGTTAATAAAAACTAAATTACTGGTGGAGACGAGGGGAATTGAACCCCTGTCCAAAAATAAAACAACCACGGCATCTACATGCTTAGCAAAGGTGAAAATTTCATCTAGCCAAACTCACCTTCCAAAATTTCAAGCTAGACTAAGACTTTAACTTCAATCAAAACTTGTCAAATTTCAATCTACACTATCAAAAATGACCAAATTCTAAGCTAGATAGTATCACTTAAAATTCAGGCTCAACTGAACTTACGCAGCTTTAGCGTAAGCAGGAGCAAATTTAACGTTGTTTGCGTTTAATTTTAATTTGAGCTTTATACGCTTTGCTCAAAGCGACATGCCACCAAGGCCACTCTACTCCTGTCGAAGCCAAGTCGTCCCCATTATTTAGAAATTTTATCTGGAACATTTGCAATTTGAGGGTTAAATACGCTTAAAAAAGAAGCATTTTTTTCATAATCACTGCAATATCTATCAAGCTGCTCACCCACTAAAAACATCCAATCCACAAATTCATCGCTAGCAGGCCCATCAAATTTAGCTGCTTCTTGCATAATTTCCTCACAAAATGTGCAAAAATTTGCAATCTCATCTAAATTTAATCTTTTAGCAGCCCAAACCACGTTGTGGATATTTTGCTCTAAGTCTTTTAAAGCTTCTTTGTATTTTAAGCTATCACTGCTTAGCTTTACTATCAAAGGCTCTAAAACATCGCAAAGACTTCTAAAAAAATACAAAAAGCGCTCGATTTCTTCAAGCTCGTAATCTAACTCTAATTGCTCTAAAATTCCCATAAAAACTTCTATAATCTAAGTTTAAATGTTTATTTTAGCAAATTTTAGATAAAATTAAAATTTCTTACAAAATAAAATGGAAAAAATATGGATAGAATCGTAGAGATTGAAAAATTCTCCCCTGATGAAACTTATGAAACAAGCCTTAGACCTTCAAATTTTGACGGCTACATAGGACAAGAAAACATTAAAAAAAATTTAGAAGTTTTCATCAAAGCTGCTAAAAAAAGAAATGAATGTCTAGATCATATCCTTTTTAGTGGACCTGCAGGACTTGGTAAGACAACTTTAGCAAACATTATCTCATATGAAATGAATGCAAATATCAAAACTACCGCTGCACCCATGATAGAAAAAAGCGGGGATTTAGCTGCGATTTTAACTAACCTTAGCGAAGGAGATATTTTATTTATCGATGAAATTCATCGCTTAAGCCCTGCCATAGAAGAAGTGCTTTACCCTGCTATGGAAGATTTTCGTCTTGATATTATCATAGGTAGTGGTCCTGCTGCACAAACAATCAAAATCGATTTACCCAAATTTACTTTAATAGGTGCTACTACAAGAGCAGGTATGCTAAGCAATCCTTTGCGCGATCGCTTTGGTATGCAATTTCGCTTGGAGTTTTATAAAAATGAAGAGCTTGCTATCATTTTAGAAAAAGCAGCTCTAAAGCTTAATAAAACTTGTGAAAAAAAAGCTTCTTTAGAAATAGCCAAACGCAGTCGCTCAACCCCAAGGATTGCTTTAAGATTGCTTAAGCGTGTAAGAGACTTTGCTGATGTAAATGATGAAGAAATCATTAGTGAAAAAAGAGCTAAAGAAGCGCTTGATTCTTTAGGGGTAAATGAACTTGGTTTTGATGCGATGGATTTGCGGTATTTAGAGCTTTTAACTGAAGCCAAAAGAAAGCCCATAGGACTTTCTAGTATAGCTGCAGCATTAAGTGAGGATGAAAATACCATAGAAGATGTAATAGAGCCATATTTACTAGCAAATGGCTATATAGAAAGAACAGCCAAAGGTCGTATTGCGAGCTTAAAAAGTTTTGATGTTTTAAAATTAAAATACAACAAGGGTTTATTTGATGAAAAGTAGTAATTTTTTCTTAATTAGTTTTATTTTATTTATTTTATTTTGGGTGCTTTTTTTATTTAAACCTTTTTTGATGAATATAGCCATAGCAAGTTTAATGGCTGTTTCTACTTCTAATGTTAATGTTAAATTCTTAAATATATTCAAAGGTAAAAAAGTCATAGCAGCAGCAGCTACCACTGCTTTTATGTTAGCTTTATTTTTTATACCTTTTGTATATGCTATTATAGAACTTGCAAAAGCAGCTAGCGGTTTTAATATAAGTTATATTCATAATACCATAGAATATTTTAAAAATTATTCTTTGCACCTACCTGAATCTCTAAGCTTTATAGAGCCAAAAATCAAAGAAGTGCTAGCAAGTATTGATTTAAATTCCATCTCTAAAAATGTTTTAACCTATCTTTCAAGTGCAACTAAATTTGGGACTAAATTTCTAACTGATATGGTGTTAATTTGTGTGTTTTATTTCTTTGCTAATCTTTATGGAGCCCAACTCATTGGCTATATCAAAACCATAGTACCTATGAAAAAAGAAGAAACTCAAGGCATTTTAAGCGAAGTGAGCAATGTAATGTCTGTTGTGTTTTATTCTATGGTGCTAAATGCCATTTTACAAGGGGTTCTTTTTGCTATCATTACTAAATTTTATGGTTATGATGCGATTTTAATGGGAATATTATTTTGCTTTAGCTCTTTAATCCCTGTGGTAGGTGGGGCCTTAGTTTATGTGCCTGTTTCTTTATATGAATTTGCAAATAACAATCTAAGCGGCGCTTTAGTGATTTTCATTTATAGCGTGGTAATGATATCTTTTATCGCAGATACTTTAGTAAAACCTTATATCATTAAATGGATTAATGAAAAACTTGTTCAAATTCCAACGCAAATTAACGAACTTTTAATTTTCTTTGCGATGATAGCAGGAATTTCAAGTTTTGGCTTTTGGGGTATTATCCTTGGACCTGCTATTTTAACTTTCTTTATTTCTACTTTAAAATTATATGTGATTTTAAAAGAAAAGCATTTTGTATAAAAGCGATTATTTTTCAATAATCGCTAAAATTATTTCTTCACTTGTGAGTTTTTTATTGTATTTAATCACTAAAAATTTAGAGTTTTTATACACATCTAAAACTCCATTTATGCCTTTAATCATATTTAAATCATGTTTTGCTTCTAAAGATAAATAGACATTTTTAAAATCTGCCGGACTTTGTAAAAACAAAAGCAACACAAACCAAATTACAGACAAAGCTATCAAAATAAAAGCAAGAGCAACTAAACTAAAATGGTGTAAAAAATACCCTCCAACGACACCACCTAAAAAGCTTCCAAAATAGCCAAAAGCATTAAACACACCCAAAGCTGCGCCTTTTTCATTTACTTTGGCAAATTTACTCGCACAGCTTTGCATAATAGGCTCATGTAAATTAAATCCTATAAAAAACACTACAACGCCTACCATAAATACTAAAGCATTATGCGAAAAAGCAAATATAATATAAGCAATGATAAAAAACGCCACACCTAAAAGCAATATCTCTTTACTTAAGCCTCTTTTTTCTCCCAAAGAACCCGATAAACCCATAGCTAAAAACCCAAGCACCATAGAACTAACATAAACATGCCATAAATTCTCACTTGGGTAATTAAACTCATGCACCAAAACCAAAGGAATACTTAAAAACGCAATACTCATAAGCATTTTTTGCATACAATTAGTAAGATTCATCAAAGCTAAGTTTTTTTCTTTTAAAAGTTTTTTTAATGGGGTTTTAGTATTTTCATGTACTATTGTATGCTCTTTTGGCACAACGCTAAATAAAAGCACGATACAAATTAAACTCAAAATCGCACTTAAATCAAACAAACTTGAAAGTCCAAATTTAGCACTCATTAAAGGAGAAAGCACCAAAGAAGCTGCAAAAGAAAGTCCTATAAATGAACCCATAATAGCCATAGCCTTACCGCGATTTTCTTCATTGATAAAATCACTTATCATAGCAGTAGCTACTGCTCCTATGGCTCCTGCACCTTGCAAAAGCCTTCCAAACATCATCGTATAAATATCATCAGCATATGAACATACCAAAGAACCTATGATAAACACCACAAGTCCTATTAGCATAGTTTTTTTACGCCCTATTTTATCTGAAATGATTCCAAAAGGAACTTGCAATGCCATTTGAGTTAGAGCATACACACCTACTAAAAGTCCTACTAAAAACTCATTGGCTCCTTTTAAATTTAAAGCATATAAACTTAAAACCGGCAAAACTATAAACAATCCAAAAAATCTAGTTCCTACAATAAAAGACAAAGGTAAAACAGTTTTTAACATCTTTTCTCCTTATAAAGGATAATTTTACTATGATTTTGATAAACTTTTTTTAAAGTCAAAACAAAAAGAGTAATTTATGAAGAAAAAATTAAAAATCATTCTAGCAACTTCTAACGCACACAAAGTAGAAGAAATCAAAAAATTTTTAACTACTTATGAAATTTATGCCTTAAATGAAATCATCACCCCTTTTGAAATCATCGAAGATGGCACGAGTTTTAAAGAAAATGCTTTGATAAAATCTAAAGCTATTTTTAATGCTTTAGGCAAAAAACAAGATGAATTTATCACCTTAAGTGATGATAGCGGTATAAGCGTAGAGGCTTTAGACAATGCACCGGGGATTTTTTCTGCAAGATACTCTCAAGAAGGCACTGATGAGGCCAATAGAAACAAACTCATCCAAGCCTTACATGAAAAAAACTTACATCAAAGCAAAGCCTTTTACACTGCAGCCATAGCTATAAGTTCAAAATATGGACATTTTAGCACGCATGGATATATGCATGGCCTTGCTATTGATACTCCAAGGGGTAATAATGGCTTTGGATATGATCCTTTATTTATCCCAAAAGGTTTTGATAAAACCTTGGGCGAATTAGATGAGCAAGTAAAATTAAAAATTTCACACCGCTCACAAGCACTAATGTTTGCTACTTACATCTTAAGAGCATTAGAAAAAATGGAGTATTAATGAAACAATTTATAAAATATATGCTTATTGCTTTTGGGCTTTATGTGATTTGGATGTTGCTTTATTATAATTTTGCTTAAGATAATGATAGCTTAAAATAAAACTTGGTAATAAAAAAAGCGAACCAAATAAAAGCAAACTCATAGCCAAAACCGTAAGCAAGCCAAAATAAATCGTTGGGATAAAATTACTACTAATCATTACCAAAAAGCCTAGAATAATCGTAACACTAGTATAATAAATCGCACTTCCTATACCTATATGTGAAGCTTTTATAGCCTCTTCTAAGCTTTTATGTTTTAATTCTTCTTTAAAACGATGAATATAATGAATCATATCATCAACCCCTATTCCTATACAAATAGCAGCTATGGTAATGCTCATAATATCAAGTGGTATATTGAAAACACCCATTAAACCAAACACCAAAGCCAAAGGTATAAGATTGGCCAAAATCGCTACAAAAGCATAAACAAAACTTCTAAAAATCACCACAAATAAAGCAAAAATCACAAGCACCACAAAGGCTAAAGTGTCAAATTGTGATGAAAAAAGACTTTGAAGCATATTATTATACAAAGGCATAATACCACTGATTTTAACCTCTACGTTATCTTTTTGTAAAAGTTCTTTTAAGTCTTTTTCAAGCTGTTTTAAAAAAGCATCGCGTCTTAAATTTGGATCACTATCTAGCATACGCACGCTAAATCGCAACTCATTATTTTCTACACTTACAAAAGGGGTTAAAACTTGCTTTTTAAAATTCTCATCTAAATTTTCATATAAAAACGCTAAAGCAAAATCATCTAAAGCCTTACCATCATTAATACTTTTTCCAAGCTCTAGCAAACTTTGCAAGCTAAGCACAGAACCTACATATTTTTGCTTACTTAAAAAC
This sequence comes from Campylobacter sp. CNRCH_2015_0338h, assembly GCF_025772785.1. Lineage (NCBI taxonomy): Bacteria > Pseudomonadati > Campylobacterota > Epsilonproteobacteria > Campylobacterales > Campylobacteraceae > Campylobacter > Campylobacter sp. CNRCH_2015_0338h. The sequence goes on along the minus strand of NZ_JAKMST010000004.1, from coordinate 38,116 downwards.
TCATGAACCTTAGCAGCTATTCTTGTTTTTTCACTACTAAAAAAATACCTATCATCTTTAGCTAAATCATCAAATTCTTGCTCAAACTCATCTAAACTTTCATTTTGTTTTGGATCTTGCTTGAACTTGACAATCACATCTAAAGGCATAGTTCCGCCTAGCTCTTTATCTATAATCAACAAACCTTGTTTAATCCTAGAACTATCTTTAAAATAACTCACAAAGCTATTTTCTACTTTAATTTGTAAAATTCCATACAAAGCAAAAGCAACACAAAATAAACTTATGCTATAGATAATTTTTCTATGTTTTAAACTTACATTTGCACAAAAACTTAAAAATTTTAACGAATTTTGATTAAGCTCTTTAAAATTTAGACGCGGCATTAGTACCAAAATACTTGCAAAATAAATATAAGCTAAAATCAAACTCACGCTAATACCAAGACTCATCATAATGCCAAGTTTGATAATAGGCTCAATATCTGAAAAGACAAAACTTAAAAACCCAACAACCGTGGTTAAAATAGCATAAAAACTAGGACTTGCTTTATCAAGTAAGGTTGAGAGTAAAAGCTTATAAACACTAGCCTTTGGATGTTTGTTTAAATTTTCTATAAAATGCACGATCAAATGTATCACAACAGAAACGGTGATAATAAGCACTAAAGCTGCATAGTTTGAAGACACTACGGTAATATCAAAGCCCAAAAGTGCGAAAATCCCACTTGAAGTAAAAAGCGAAATCACACAAATTCCCAAAGCCAAAAACACCAAACGCAAAGAGCCAAAAAACCGCCAAAGTGCTATAAATAAAAGTCCTATTAAACTAAAACCATAAATTTTTAAATCACTTTTTACATAATTAATCATATCATTAGCGATCATTTCTACACCGCCAAGGTGCAAAAAGTCTCCATTTTGACTATACTTAGATACTATTTTAGTAATTTCTTCTAATCTTTTTGCACTAAATTCTCTTGAGTTTTCTTGGTGTTTTTTAATCAAAGTTCTAAAATGCTCTTTTTCATTTTCATTTTGTGCATTATCTCTTGAATTAATCAAGTCATTATAAACAAGATCAGGCGCTAGATAAATCAAAATTCCTGTTGTTTTTCCATCTTTTGAGATGATATTATTTTTATAAAAGGGTTGGTTTAAAATTTCTTTTTTAGCTAGATTAATATCCACATCTTGACTAAAAATATTAGGTATATTTTGGATAAGCTCTTTTAATTCTTTACCTTTAGAACTTGCAAGTAAAGGCGCATTAGTGATAGAAAATACCTTTTGCACACCATTGATTTTTTCTAAATCAAGAGTTAAGTTTTTAATAGTTTCTAAATTTTCTTTAGTAAAAATATCTTTATCTTTAGGAGCAAAAGCAAGCATTAAAAAATTATCATTACCATAGCGTGCTGAAACTTCTCTATATAGTTTCAAACCCTCATCATGCTCTAAAAGCAAGCTTTCAGCACTTGCATCAACACTTAAATTTTTAGCAAAAAAACTAAAAAATACACAAAAGATTAAAGTAATCCCCAAAGTTAGCTTTGGGAAATTAAGAAAGATTTTTAAAATTTTACTTAGCATTATTTAGAAAAATCAACACTAGAAAGCTTTTCAAGCAAGGTTTTAAAATCGCCATTTTGCAAGACATCTTTAAATTGTGAGCGATAAGTTTGTATGATACTTATGCCAAAAATATCTACATCATAAATTTGCCAATCATTATTTTTATCATAAAATTTAAAAATTACAAAATTTTCTTTGCCATCTACTATCATAGAAGTTTTCAAAAAAGCTCTTTTGTTTTTTTCTTCTAAATTAATCACTTTTAATTTTTGAGAATCATACAAAGCAAGCTTATCTGTGAAACTTTTTTTAAGGTTTTTTTCAAAAGCTTTGTTAAATTCATTTTTTTCATTTTCACTTAATTTTTCATATCTTGTAGAAAGACTAAGCTTAGCCATAAGCTCATAATCAAAAACACCATCAAATAAAACAAAGATTTTTTCCGCCGCTTTAACTTTATCATTTTTATTTTGATCTAATATCTTTAAGCTCTCATCAATTTTTTCTTGCATAGTTTTAGAAATATCTTGCAAATTTAAAGCAAAAGCAAATGCTACACTAAAAAGCAAAACTATGATTTTTTTCATTTTATCTCCTTATTTGATGAGTTCTTGGCGTCTTTGTTCATACGCATCACGTATAAAAGTATAATAATCTACACTATTTTGGTAAATATCATCTATTTTTTCATACTCAAAACTTAATTCATTTAATTTTAATGCAGCATTTACGCCTGCTCCAACCCAAAGATTCTCAATATATCCCTCAGGCACCATAAACCAATTTACAGGCAAAGCTAAAGCATCTCTTACATTATAAGGACCTAAAAGTGGAAGCACTAGGTGTGGTCCACTACCTACTCCCCATTTGCCCAAAGTCGTTCCAAAATCAGCCTCATAACTTTTTAAAGGAGTTTTGCTCGCACTATCTAACAAACCAAATCCAAAAATCACATTCACACAAAATCTTCCAAATTCCTCGCCAGCTTTTCTAAATTCTAAACTTAAAAAGTGATTGATAAATCTAAAAGGCGATCTTGTGGTATCAAAAGCATTTTTTACTCCTGTTCTTATAAAACTTGGAGTAATACTTTTATAAGAAAGTGCAGCCGGTCTTAAAAAATAAGTATAAAGATCATAATTAAATTTACTCATAGCTTTATTATAGGTATAAAAGCTATCTTTGACTTCTTTTTTTTGATATTCTTGTTCAAAATCTTCAAAGTCATTTGCCAAAATCAAAGTATTAAAAAATAAACACAAACTTAGTATGTATTTTAACAAGCTTTTTCCTTTTAAAATTTCATAAATTAAAATCTTAAATTATACAAAAATTAAAATAAATTTTTACATTAAAATGCTTTTAAAATATTCTTTAAAAAAATTAAAAATTTTTATTTGCTTATGAAATAAGTCTTAGAAAATATGCAAAAAATACAAATTTATTTTTGCTTTTAAAAATAAGCTATAATTTTTTCAAAATTTACTACTAAAAGGACAAAAAATGAAAAAAATTTTCACCCTGCTTTTTTTGTGTATTTTCGGCTATGGCGCTGATGTAAATATCGCTGCAGCTGCAAATGTAGCTTATGCTTTTAAAGCCTTGCAAAAAGAATTTCAAAAAGAAAACCCTGATATTAGTATCAATGTAAGCTTAGGCGCTAGTGGAAATTTAGTCTCACAAATCAAAAATGGAGCGCCATTTGATATATTTATGGCTGCAAATATGAAATTTGCACAAAGCTTGTATGATGATAATTTTGCTAGCACAAAACCTGTTATTTATGCTCAAGGAGCTTTAGCTTTACTCAGTGTTAGAATGGATTTAAGCAAAGGCTTAGACACACTTAAAGAAGAAAAAGTCAAAATCATCACCATAGCTAATCCCAAAGCTGCTCCTTATGGTCAAGCTAGTATAGAAACTTTACAAAATGCTAAAATTTATGAGCAAACAAAAGCTAAAATCATCGAAGCAAAATCCATAGGAGAAGCACTTACTCAAACACTAAAAGCAGCCGATGTGGGTTTTATAGCAGCAAGTGCTTTATATGAAGATACACTAAAATCTTATAAACTCCAAGAAGGAAAAAATTATATTTTAATCGATCCAAAGCTTTATGAGCCAATCAATCAAGGCATTGTTATCACTTCTTATGGTAAAGATAATGCCAAAGCTAAGAAATTTTATGATTTTATTTTAAGCAAAAAGGCTAAGGAAATTTTTAAAGCTTATGGCTATAATATCCCATGATTAAAGCTAAAATAAATACTATAAAAAATCATGAAAATATAAACTGGGTAGAATTTCTTATAAAAAAACATAAATTATATATGCTTGCTTTAGAACTTGATGAAAAAGCAAGCATTGATCAAGAAGTTTTACTTGCTTTTAAAAGTAGCGAATGCTTACTTAGTAAAAAAAATTTAGAAAACTCATTTTTAAATACCTTTTATGCAAAAATCATTGATATTTTTCAAGGACAAATCATCACTATCATAAGATTAGAAAATGAAATTTGCACTTTCGAAGCTCAAATTAGCACCCATGAGTTTTTAGAACAAGACTATCAAAAAAATGATTTTATATTTGCTTATGTACATCCTAGCGCTTTATTTATCAAAGAGTATTTATGTTAAAACTTGACTTTGAAAAAATCTTTAAAAATAAAGAAAAAGAATTTAAACTTAAGGTTAAATTTGAAGTCAAAGAAGGAGAATTTTGTGCTATTTTTGGAAAAAGTGGCAGCGGTAAAACTACGCTTTTAAGAATTTTAGCAGGTTTTGAAAAAGCACAAGGGATTTGCACTTTTAATGATACTATATTTTTTGATGATAAAAACTTTCTAAGTCCACAAAAAAGAAAACTTGGCTTTGTTTTTCAAGATTATGCTTTATTTGAAAATATGAATGTAGAGCAAAACTTACTTTTTGCCAAAAAAGATCTAAAATTTGCCAATGAACTTTTAGAGCTTTTAGATTTAAACAAACACAAAAAAAGTCATATTTTAGAACTAAGCGGGGGACAAAAACAACGCGTAGCTTTAGCAAGAGCCATTATGCAAAAACCTAAACTTTTACTTTTAGATGAGCCATTTAGCGCCTTAGATAATGAGATAAAACTACACTTACATGATTATCTTTTAAATATACATAAAATTTATAAAATCACTACTATTTTAATCAGCCATGATGTAAGTGAAGTTTATAAACTGGCTAATAAAGTCATTGTTTTAGAAAATGGAGCCATCATCAAAGAAGGTTCACCTAATGAGGTTTTTTTAAAAACACAAGGCTCACAAAAATTTGCTATAAAAGCACGCATTTTAAAACTACAAAAGCAAGATAGCATATTTATAGCCATACTTGCCATAGGTAATCAAATCAGTCAAGTAGCACTAAGCCCTTTAGAAGCTAAAGATTTTAAAGAAAATGATGAAGTACTTTTGAGCCAAAAAGCTTTTGCGCTAAATTTAACTAAGATATAAAAAACAATGTTAAAATAAGATAAATTATTACAAGGTTATAAATGACTTATGGATTTTTTATCTTAAAATTTTATACAAGCTTATGGACAAAATGGAAGATAAAAACTGCATATGGTTATTTTTTCTACGCCATAGCCCCACCTTTTATCCTTTTATAGTTTCATTTTTAAATTAATTTAAAAGGATAAAAAATGCATTGGTTAGTATTAGCAATTAGTATAGTTTTTGAAGTGATTGCAACAAGCTCGATGAAGTATGCAAGCATAAGTAAAAATAATCTTTATTTAATCGTTTTTGCGGTGTTTTTTTCATTTTCTTTAGCAGGTTTATTTTATGCTTTGAAAAAAATTGATTTAAGCATAGCTTATGCAACTTGGGCAGGTTGTGGTTTGGCACTTGTTAGCGTGGTGGGATTTTTAATCTTTAAAGAAGCAATAACCATTAATAAAATCATTTTTATTATTTTAATCATCACTGGAGTGGTGGGATTAAAACTTAGTGCTTAAGCCTTTTGGCTTAAAGCACATTCATACTTTGTATCATTACTTTTGCTTTACATTCAGCACAGCAATATAGTGTTTTTATCTTGGCTTCATCGCCCATAAATCTTGGCTTCATAATGCTAGCTATTTTTTCAATGGCCTTTTTAGTAGCAAATTCTTTCCCACACTCTACACAGGCAAAAAGTTCATCTTGAGCTAAAACCATAAAAGAAAAATACTCTTTTTCTAAATCTATCCCACTTCTTTGAAGCATTAAAGTATCTTTTTCAGCACAACTTGCCTCACAATATCCACAGGTAGTACATAAGCTTGCATTAAATTTCAAAGAATTATCCTTAGCATCAGCTACTAAAGCTCCCACATTACAAGCTCCCACACAAGAAAGACACAAAGTACAGGTATCTGTATTGATAGTGATTTTTCCATAGCGTATCCATTCTTTGCTTGGGATATTGCCTAAATTTTCTTCTTTTATAAGCTCTCTTAATCTTATAGCAAAATCTTCTCTTTTTAAAAGCGCAGGATTATAAGATATAAATTTAAGATTTTCTATAAAATGTGCTTGATTAATAGCCTCTAAAAGTTCTTTTTCATCTTTAGCTAGAAAAATTGCATTTTGTTTGAATTTTCTTTGAAATATCTCATTCATCAAAGCTATCACTTCTAAAGCACCTTGTGATAAGCCATCACTATAAAAAACCACACTCGCACCACTTGTTTGAAGCATAGCTAAAAAATGTGCTTGATCAAGATAGTTTTCGCCTTTAATCATAAAAGGCATTACATCTTCTTTTAAAGCGATATTTAAATTTTCTATAGACATTTTCTCAGGGATTATTAAAATGATTTTATCTTCATAAAATTTTAAAATTTCATAAAAGCTATTGCGTGGCATAGGTGCATAATCAAGCGCCCCACTAGGACAAATCCCTACACAATCACCACAGCTTAAACAATCCACATGAGAAAATTCTAATTTTCTTTGTTCATCATCTTTTAAAATAGCCACACTAGGACAAATTTCGGCACATTTTCCACAATGCACACTTCTTCTTTCATGGTATTGACAAATACTATCATCATAACTAATATAATTTCTAAATTTATATTTTGGAGAATTAGAATTTAAAAGTTTTATAAGTTCTTCTTGACTTAAGGTAGTTAAATCATAGCAACCACTTTGTTGATCAAAACTTTCTTTTTTTACATCATATAAGAAAAAATCACAATCAATCTCTACTTGCTCATTATCTTTTAAAGCTATCACACAAAGCTCGCCCACGCAACCTAAAACACCCAAACATTGCTCATTGCTTAGTTTTAAAACCTTGTATTCTTGTTTTTTTAAGCTTTCAATAAGCTCATTTTGATCCTCATTGCTTACAATAATTACATTTTTACCCACTTCTTTGGTGTATTCTAAATCAAGCCCTAAATCATAAACTTTAGATCTAATCTTATATAAAGACTCAATAGTTTTAGCTTTTTTAAGTACATCATCTTGTGAGTTTTTAAGGTAAAAATTAATCTCAGGTGCATAAACTTCAGGGTTTAAAAGCTTTGAATTTCCTATAAAAACTTCTTCATCACAGGCTTTTTGAACTATGCTAATATCATCACTTAGAGGAATTAAATCTTCATTTTCTAAAAATACAAAATCTCTCATAACACTCTCTTTTAAATTTTTTAATCTTAATTATATAAATTTCATTATAAAAAAGTTATAATTTTACTAATTTATTCTTAAGGTTTAAGATGAACAAATTTAGAAATTTTCCACCCATAAACACGCTTATAAACGATGAAAACTTGTCTAATTACCCTTTGTATTTAAGATCTCATTTTGCAAAAATAGTTGTTTCAAATTGTAAAAAAGAACTAAGTAAAAATGAAAATTTAAATTTTAGCTTGCAAGATTTGCTAAGTAAAATTACTCAAAGCATTGATAAGTTTTTAAATATGCAAAGTCAAAGTTTGATCAATGCTACTGGAGTTATCATACATACTAATCTTGGTCGTAGCATTATTGATGAGAGTATTTTTGAAAGAACTAAAGAAATCATCTGCTCTTATTCAAATTTAGAGTTTAACATGCAAAGTGGCAAAAGAGGCTCAAGGTATGACGCACTTAGTGCGAATTTAAAAATATTATTTGATTGTGAAGATTGCTTGGTTGTTAATAATAACGCTTCGGCTGTATTTTTGATCTTAAACACCTTAGCAAAAAACGAGGAAGTTATTACTTCAAGAAGTGAGCTGGTTGAGATTGGAGGAAATTTTAGAATTCCTGAAGTTATGCTAGCAGCTGGTGTTAAGCTAAAAGAAATAGGCACGACTAATAAAACTCATTTATATGATTATGAAAAAGCTATCAATGAAAATACTAAGATGATTTTAAAAACTCATCGTTCTAATTTTGCTTTTAAAGGATTTTTTGAAGAAGTAAGTTTAGATGAAATTCATGCTTTGACAAAAAAGAAAAAACTCATATCTTATTATGATTTAGGTGCTGGCTGGTGTGAAAAAATTAATAAACAACTTAGCAAAAACGAGCCAAGCGTGAAAGAGCTTTTAAAACATTGTGATATTTTAAGTTTTAGTGGTGATAAGCTTTTTGGCTCTACTCAAGCAGGCATTATACTTGGAAAGAAAAAATACATTCAACAACTAAAGAAAAATCAACTTCTAAGAATGCTAAGGGTTGATAAAATCACTCTAGCTTTTTTAAATGAAACTACCAAAGCATACTTAAAAAAAGAATATGAAAAAATTCCTACACTAAAACTTTTAAATGATGATTTAAAAACCATAGAAAAAAAGGCTCTCTTTGTCAAAGAAAAAATTCCTACAAAATGTGAGTTAAAAGCTTCTAAAAGTTTAGTAGGCGGTGGCTCTATGCCTGATAAAAGCTTAGACACTTTTGTGTTAAGTTTTGATGAAAAAGCTTTGCTTTTACAAGAAAAATTTAGAAAAAAAGGTGTGATTGGCCGTGTTGAAAATGGACATTTTATACTAGATTTTAGAAGTATTTTAGAAAAAGATTTAAACCGTTTAATCCACGCTATCAAAGAGGTATTTCATGCATAGTATTATCATAGGCACTGCTGGACATATTGATCATGGTAAAACCTCACTTATTAAAGCTTTAAATGGTTTTGAAGGCGATGATTTAAAAGAAGAGCAAGAAAAAGGCATTACGATTAATCTTAGCTTTTCAAATTTAAAAAGTGAAAATTTAAATATTGCTTTTATCGATGTACCTGGACATGAAAGTTTAATTAAAACTATGATAAGTGGTGCTTTTGGCTTTAGAGTGTGTATGTTTGTCATAGATATAAACGAGGGTTTAAAGGCTCAAAGTATAGAGCATTTAAGGGTTTTGGAATTTTTAGGCGTAAAAGATGTAGTGCTTATTTTGAGTAAGGTTGATTTATGCAAGGATTTAGTACAAAAGCAAGCAGAGCTTTTAAAAGAATTAAAAGCCTTTAAAATCAATATCTTAAAAGTTTTTCCAACAAGCATTTATGATGAGCAAAGTATATTAAATTTAAAAAACTATCTACTTAGTTTAAAGCCTAAAGAAAATGATGAAAATTTGATTTTTAGATACTACATTGATAGAATTTTTTCTCTAAAAGGTATAGGAACGGTAGCAACAGGAAGCTTAAATGAAGGAAAGATCAGCAAAAATGAAAAAATATTTTGCCTTGAAAATCAAAAAGATATCATTGTAAAAAATATACAAATTCATGAAGAAAATGTTTTAGAAGCAAAAGCTTATAATAGAGTTGCTTTGAGTTTAAATTGTGATTATCATGAGTTAAAAAAAGGCTATGTATTAAGCAAAAAAGGTGTTTTTAAAAGCTTTAAAAGTATCGATGGGGTTGTTTTTAATACAGAGATTAAACACGGAAGCATTTTAGAATTTTGCAGTGGCTCAAAAAAGCTTAATGCAAAAATTAGTGTAATCAAAGAATTTGAAGATAAAACTTATATTAGCTTAGAGTTTGATAAAAGCCTACCTTTGTGTTTTGATGATAAATTTATCTTGCTTGAAAATGGGCGTATTAAAAGTGGTGGCGTGGTGTTAAATGCGGTAAGCGAGCCTTTAAAAAAAGATATAAAAGCTAAGTATTTAGCACTTTTAGAACAAAAAGATTTTAAAAAAGTATTTGAGTTTTTAAAACAAACTCACAAACTTGGTTTTGGCTTACTTTCAAGCTATCAACGCTTTAAACTCACTCATGAACAAGCTTTAAACTTAGCAAAAAGCTTAGATCATGTTTTTGTCGATGAGCAAGCTTTAAATGTATATGATTTAAATGCTATGCAAACTTTGAAAGAATTTATTGATTTTATTTTCTCTAAAAATCCTTATGCTTTAATCTCGCCTCATTCTATCGCCTTAAGGCTTAGCTGGGCAAGTGAAAATTTTTGTGCTTATGTACTCAAGCAAATGCAAGAAAAATTAGATTTTAAAGACGGCATATGGTTTTTAAAAGGACAAAATTTTGAAAAATTACAAGAAAAGGCTCATTGTGAGCTTTATGAAATTTTAAAAAAAGAAGGTATAAAACCTACCGCACCTTACAATCTTTATGAATATTTAGAGCTTGATAGGAAAAATGGAGATCTTATCTTAAAAAAACTCACCAAAGAAAACAAAGTCAAAAGATTAGCGCATAATCTTTTTATAGAAAAAAATGCCCTTGAAAATCTCATGCAAGAGTTTTTAAAGCTTTTGCAAAATCATCATTTAGATGTCGCTTTTGTAAAAAATCATTTTCAAATTTCAAGAAAATACGCCATAGCTTACTTAGAATACCTTGATAAAAACTATCCTCAAGTGATAAAAATCGAGGAAAAAAGAATGCTAAAAGTTAAGTGTTAAAATTTACATTTTATAATGATAAAAATTTAAATTAAAGGAAAAAAATGAAAAAATCTCTAGCTCTTTTAACTCTTGCTAGCTCTTTATTTGCTGCAAGTAATGAAGAAATTATTAATTTTTTTAAGAAAAATCCAAATTTATCAAATGCAAATATTAGTGTTTCTAGTAGAGAAAAAATTCCTGATACTAACTTTGAAGCCGTGATAGTTAATTTTGAAATTAGTGGTAAAAATTTCCAAGAAATCGTTTTCACTCAAGATAATATCATCACAACTGAAGTAATTGATGTAAAAAAAGGTGAGTTTTATTCTCAAGTTTATCAAGCAAAACTCATGGAAAAACAACAAGCTGAATTTTCAAAAAAAGCTCTAGTGGAACTTAAAAAAGAAAAAATGTTTGTTTCTTTAGGCGATAAAAACAAACCTTTGCTTTATGTTTTTAGCGATCCTGAATGTCCATATTGTAGAATGCATTTAGATAAAATAGAAGAAACACTAAAAACTCATCAAGTTAAATTTATCTTAACTCCTATCCATGATACAAGCGCATTTGAAAAATCTGCATTAATCTATAAAGAAAGTAAAAATGCTAAAGACGATGCACAAAAAATTGCTATCATGAAAAAATACTATGATAAAAATTTAAAAGATTATAAAAAACCTAGTGAAGCTGAAGTTAAAGCAGTAAGAGAAACTTTTGCAAAATACTCTAAACTTGGTCTTCGCGCCGTACCAACCATAATCGATGCTCAAAAATAATCTTTTCTTGCTTGCGCTTGCACTATTTTTAAGTGCTTGCACAGGCCCTATGCAAACTTTTATCCAAACAAATAATGAGGGTATTTTCCTACATGCTAATAAAAATCAAAGTTTTTCTTTACACATCAATAATCCTTCAAAATTAAACACAAATTTAGAGGCCAAACTCGCTCAAAAATTACAAAATTTGGGATTGGTTTTAGATAATACTCAAAGTGATTATAAAATTTATATCAATATAGTAGATTTTAAGAAATTTTCTTACGCACAAAGACTAATTGCTTCTAATGCGAGATTTTTTTATAATGACTTTGATAAAATAGATAATGTTTTTGAAATGGAAGTAGAAAATTACTATCTTTTGCAAGTTAATTTACAAATTAGCTACAAAAACTTTACTCAAAGCACCTCGCTTTTAGCAAGAACTGCTTATCTTAGCAATATAGATAGAGCCAAAGAATCTTTAGAAGAAAAAATTGCTAACCAGATAGCAAGCTTTTTTTATATGCATTAAAGATGGCATTTAAGCCATCTTTTTAAATATAACCATGATCAATCATCGCATCAGCTACTTTTTTAAAGCCTGCTATGTTTGAGCCTACTACTAAATTTCCTTCATGATTGTAAGCTTTTGCACACTCGTATGAATTTTCAAAAATATTTTTCATAATCTTATGCAATTTTGCATCAACTTCCTCAAAGCTCCATTGACACATACTTGCATTTTGTTGCATTTCAAGTTGAGAAGTCGCTACACCACCTGCATTAGCAGCCTTAGCTGGAGCAAATAAAAAGTCTTTTTGATTTAACATAAAATCAATCGCTTCAAGTGTGCTTGGCATATTAGCTCCCTCTGCCACCATACGACAACCATTATGATATAAAGTTTTAATATCTTCTAAATTTAACTCATTTTGCGTAGCACTTGGAAAAGCTATATCACAAGGTATACTCCATACTCCATTGCAACCTTGTTTATATGCACTTTTTGGAGTAAAAATTGCACCTTTTTTAAGCGCTGCATAATCACTCACCCTAGCTCTTTTTACTTCTTTAATTTCTTTTAATAAATCTAAATCTATTCCATCTTTATCATAAACAAATCCATCGCTATCGCTTATTGTGATTGCTTTTGCGCCAAGTTGGTGTAATTTTTCTATGGTATAAATTGCCACATTTCCACTACCTGAAACTGCACACTCTTTTCCTTCTAATGCATTGTTATATTTTGCTAGCATTTCTTGAGTAAAATACACGCAACCATATCCTGTTGCTTCTGTTCTTGCTAAACTTCCACCCCATGGAATTTTCTTTCCCGTTAAAGTTCCATCAAAATTAGAGCTAATTTTCTTATAAGCTCCAAACATATATCCAATTTCCCTAGCACCAACCCCTATATCACCCGCTGGCACATCAGTGCTTGCACCTATGATTTTTGAAAGCTCAGCCATAAAAGCTTGACAAAAACGCATAATTTCTGCTTCACTTTTACCCTTAGGATCAAAATTTGCTCCACCTTTAGCACCGCCTATCATCAAACCCGTTAAAGAGTTTTTGAAAATTTGCTCAAAACCTAAAAATTTCAAAACATCCAAATTCACACTAGGATGAAATCTGAGCCCACCTTTATAAGGACCTAAACTAGAATTAAACTGCACTCTATAGCCAAAATGCGTTTGAGCTTTACCTGCATCATTGATATATACAACTCTAAATATAGTTGTTTTTTCAGGCATTACAATACGCTCTAATATCGCATGGTCTTGGTAGGTTTTATTAGATTCAAGTAAAGGTTCTAAAGAATTTAATACCTCAGTTGCTGCTTGAAAAAAGATAGGTTGTCTTGGGGAAATTGTTTGAATTTTTTCTAAAGTTTCGTTGATATATTGTTTAGCCGTACTCATAAATTGTCCTTTTTATAGTATCTTGCTGTTTGTTTTAGCTAAAAATTTTTTTAGCGCCATTTGCTCCTTTGTTCCTATTTTGTAATAAATTAGCTTTAAGTATGCGCTAATTTCCTTTTGAGAAAGATTTCTTGATTTAGAATAATCTAGCAAAATATATTGTGGAATGAAAATTTTACTTTTTGTGAAATTTTTCATCATTCTTTTATAAATAGAAAAATTTTTAACACAAGAAAAGCGTGCAAAAACAAAAGGTAGTTTTGTCTTTTCATACCATAATTCACACAAATCAATATAATCTTTTGGATTTTGCAAATAAAGTTTTAAAGCCTTATCACCGATGATAACCTCCCCTTTTTGCTTTAAAACTTTTGCAAGAGCATTAGAAGTTGCAGAACTTGCATCTTCTTTGCTTTGAGAATGTTTTTTTACTAAAACGCTTTTTACCTTTTTGCTTGCGCAAATTCCCACATTTAAGGTTTTGTATTTTTTTCTACGACTTTCAATACTTGAAATAATCGCTGCGTCAATGCGTCTAAAATACAAATGGCGATTTAGCTTACTAGGAACCCCTTTTTTGTATTCTGTAGTTTGCTTAACATAGCTAGGAAAAGCTGCTTTTTTAAGATAGATATGCAAAGGGAGTAAATTAAGATAATCTATCTTTCCAAAAACCATCTTAGCCTTTCTATTATTAAGTATTAGTATCCTATAAAAAAATATCTTAAATATAAATTAATTTAATTAAAAATATAATCAATACTAAAATTTATATAAAAATTTAACATTTATTGTAAAAAATTATTTTGTAATCTTAGATTATTAAGTAAAAAATTAAAATAATAGAAAAGTCAAATTGAAAGATTGAAAATAAAAATTAAGTTTTATTCAAAAAAATATTTTAAATAAAACTTAATCTATAAAAACTATTGTAAGCTTGCTAGATATTTTTGATAGTCAAATTCTTTTACCAAAGCCACTCCATCTTCAACTGCAGCTTTTGCCACAGCAGCACTAACTACAGCTTTTACCCTGCTATCAAATGGTTTTGGTATAACATAATCTCTACCAAAGCTAAGCTCTTCTACTCCATAAGCTTGTTTTACCTCATCAGTTACTTCAAGCTTAGCTAAATCAGCCAAAGCTTTAGCAGCAGCTACTTTCATATTTTCAGTGATTTTAGTCGCTTTTACATCCAAGGCTCCTCTAAAAATAAAAGGAAAACCTAAAACATTGTTAATTTGATTTGGATAATCACTTCTACCTGTTCCAACTATAGCATCATTTCTAACCCTTTTAACATCTTCAGGCATTACTTCAGGCACAGGATTAGCTAGTGCAAAAATCACAGGATCTTTAGCCATACTTAAAATCATTTCATCATCTAAAATCTTAGGTGCACTCAAACCCAAAAACACATCAGCACCTTTTAAAGCCTCTCTTAAAGTTCTATCTTTGGTATCGCTCACAAATTCTAGTTTGTATTTATTTAAATCATCTCTTTGGATATTAATCACACCTTTGCTATCTACTAAAACGATATTTTTAACCCCTAAATTTCTATACATTCTAGCACTTGCAATACCCGCTGCACCCGCACCACTTACTACTACTTTAATATCTTCAAATTTTTTACCACTAATTTCCATAGCATTCATTAATCCTGCTGTAGAAATGATCGCAGTACCATGTTGATCATCATGCATTACTGGAATTCCAAGATCTTGCAAAGCAGCTTCTATTTCAAAGCATTTTGGTGCTGAAATATCTTCTAAATTAATTCCTCCAAAAGTAGGCGCTATAGCTTTACAAAAGGTAACAATCTCATCTACACTGTGAGCATTAATTTCTAAATCATAAGCATTAACATTAGCAAATTTTTTAAATAAACAAGCCTTTCCTTCCATCACAGGCTTACTTGCGCTTGCTCCTATATTGCCAAGTCCCAAAACCGCACTACCATCACTTACTATAGCAACTAAATTAGCTTTATTGGTGTATTTATAAGCCAAAGTTTCATCTTTTGCTATCTCAACACAAGGTTCAGCAACCCCCGGAGAATAAGCTAAAGATAAATCATGCGCACTATCCATAGGCTTTCTAGCAACAATATCTACTTTACCCCCTAAGTGGTATTCTAAAGCCTCTTCTTTTAAATTCATTATTTCCCCTTCATGTAAGTTAGTAAATTTTCTATTCTAAGCTTAGCTTTTTGCACTCCTAAAAATTCTAATACTTCAAATATACTAGGACTTACCGAGCTTCCAGTGAGTGCAATGCGTATGGCTTGAGCTAGATCTTTTAACTTAAGATTATTTTCTTCTAAGAATTGATTAGTTAATTCTTCAAATTCGCAAGCATTTTTTTGCTCATTTAAAACCATAGCGTATTTTTCCAAATAAGTTAAATTTGTTACATTAAGAAATTTATCTACAGCCTTTTGATCGTATTCTTTTGGGTCATTTAGTAACACTTTAGCCCCGCTAATAATATCATGCAAAGTTTTAGCTCTCTCTCTTAACATATCTAGTAAAAATCCCGCTTTTTCATACTGACTTAAATCAAAACCTAAATCTTTTAATTGTCTATTGATTTCTTCAAAAGGTAAAGTTTTAATATAATGAGCATTAAGCCATTCTAGCTTTTTAAAATTATAGCAAGAAGCACTTTTATTAATATGATTTGGGTCAAAAAGCTCTTGCATGCTTTCTAAAGAAAAAATCTCATCATCACCATGACTCCAACCAAGACGCACTAAGAAATTTAGCAGGGCTTGAGGTAAAATCCCCATATTTTTATACTCCATCACATCAGTTGCTCCATGACGCTTAGAAAGTTTTTTACCATCTTCACCATGTATCATAGCCACATGGTAAAATTTAGGAATTTTAAAGCCTAGTGCCTCATAAAGAACGATTTGTTTTGGGGTATTTGATAAATGATCATCCCCTCTTATAACATCACTCACACCCATTAGTGCATCATCAATTACAACAGTTAAATTATAAATTGGGCTACCATCGCTTCTTGCAATTACAAAATCATCTAAAATATCTTCAGCCTTAAAACTAACCTCACCTTTAATACCATCTATAAATTTAATCTCTCCACTTTGTGGTGCTTTTATACGCACCACAGGCTCAATACCACTTGGGGGAGTTCCTTTAAAATCTCTATATCTACCATCGTATTTTGGGCGCTCTTTGGCTGCTTCTTGCTTAGCTCTTAACTCATCAAGCTCTTCTTTGCTCATATAACAATAATAAGCCTTACCCTCATCTAATAATTTTTGAATGTATTTTTTATAAATTTCAAATCTTTGGGATTGATACTCAATCATCCCATCATAATCAAGCCCACACCATTTAAATGCTTCTATAATAGCTTGTGTAGCTTCTTGTGAATTTCTTTTTAAATCCGTATCTTCAATACGCAATAAAAATTTACCCTTATTTTTTCTCGCATAAAGATAATTATATAAAGCCGTTCTAAGCCCTCCTATGTGCAAATATCCTGTTGGAGAAGGAGCAAAACGCGTTGTGATTTCTTGCATATTTTTACCTTTTTTAAATTTTTATTGTTATAATGCTATATTTACACTTAAATAAAGGTTTTATATGAGAAAATTTTTAATATCTTGTTGTTTTGCTGCAAATATTTTATATGCTCAAACCCTTGGTGGCGTAGCAATGGTAGTAGAAAATCAGCCTATCACTCTTTATGATATAGAACAAACCATGAAAGAATTAAAAACTAATGATAAACAAAAGGCTATAGCATTTTTAGTAGATGATAAAGTTCAACAAAGTGAAGCTAAAAAGTTAGGAATTTATGTAAGTACTTTTGAGCTTAATGAAAAATTAGCCCAAATAGCAAAAGGCAATAAAACCGACATTAATGGTTTGCAATCAAAGATAGAAAAAGATGGTTTAAGTTTTGAAGTTTTTAAAAATAAGGTTAGAAAAGATCTTGAAAGAGAAAAGCTTTATAGAAGCATAATGCAAAATGCAAAAATCAATATCGATGATGAAACACTAAAACATTTTTATGAAAGTAACCTTGATAAATTTAGCACTTTTTCAAATATAGACTTAGTTGTTTATAATTCTACTAATCCTGAACTTTTACAACAGCTTGCACAAAATCCTATGTATAAAAATTCTCAAATTAAATCAAAAGCCATTAGTTTAAACGCAGCTAGTTTAGATCCAAGATTACTTGCTTTATTAAACAATACAAAAATAGGAGAATTTACTCCGGTATTAAATGGTGAAAATGCTTATATAATATATTTTGTAAAAGAAAAATATGGTAAAAATCCTATTGAATTTGACTTAATCAAAGATCAAGTTAGCAATATCTATACTCTAACTCAAAAAGAACAAGCCTTAAAAAATCATCTTGATAAAATAAGAGCAAATGCTCATATAGAAGAATTAAGATAGGTTTAAAAAACCTATCTTAAATTAATGTCTTGAAAGATAATTTGTATCATAATTATTATTGATAAAATCTGCATTATCCATCATTGCTAAATGAAAATCTTTTGTTGTTTTAATCCCACCTACAATAAGCTCTTGCAAGGCTATTTTCATTTTAGAAATAGCTGTGTTCCTATCTTCTCCCCAAACAACTAATTTTCCAATCATAGAATCATAATAAGGAGGTACGCTATAATCTTGATAACAATGACTTTCCATTCTTACATTGCGTCCTGCTGGAGCTACATATTTTGTGATTTTACCTGGGCAAGGTAAGAAAGTTTTGGAATCTTCAGCAGTGATTCTACATTCTATAGAATGGCCTTTAAGTTTAATTTCTTCTTGCTTTGGTAAAGGATACCCTTCTGCTACTTTAATCATAAGCTCGATAATATCTACCCCACTTACCATCTCACTCACACAATGCTCAACTTGCAAGCGCGTATTCATCTCGATAAAATAAAAATCTAAATTTTTATCCACTAAAAACTCAAAAGTTCCCGCACCCTCATAATCAATAGCCTTAGCAGCTTTAACTGCTGTTTCATGGAGTCTTTTTCTTGTTTTTTCATCTAGTAAAATTGCAGGAGATTCTTCTATAAGCTTTTGATGGCGTCTTTGCATAGAGCAATCTCTCTCACCCAAATGTATCACGTTACCAAAGCTATCTCCTATGATTTGCACTTCTATATGGCGTGGGTTTTGGATGTATTTTTCCATATACATAGTTCCATCACCAAAAGCACTCATCGCTTCACTTTCTGCTGACCAATAAGCTTTTTCTAAATCTTTTTCATCTTCAACTACACGCATACCACGACCACCGCCACCTGCTGCTGCCTTTAAAATCACAGGATAGCCTATTTCTTTAGCAAGTTTTTTTGCTGCTTCAACCCCACCCAAAGCTCCATCGCTTCCTGGGATTACAGGCACACCTGCTCTTTGCATTACTTGTTTTGCTTTACTTTTATCACTCATTAGTGCCATAGCAGCAACTGAAGGACCTATGAATTTGATATTATGCTTTGCACAAATTTCAACAAAATTTTGATTTTCACTTAAAAATCCATACCCTGGAAAAATCGCATCCGCTTCGCTAATTTCAGCCGCACTAATAATAGCTGGGATATTTAAATAACTTTCTGAACTTCTAGCATTTCCTATACAAATACTCGCATCAGCATATTTTAAATACAAAGCATCTTTATCTGCAGTAGAATACACACAAATTGCTTTTTTTCCCATTTCTTTTACAGTTCTTAAAGCTCTTAATGCAATTTCTCCACGATTTGCTATTAAAACTTTTTTAATTTCCATTTTATAATTTCTCCACCACAAATAAAGGCATGCCAAATTCTACAGGCTGACCATCTGCAACTAATACTTCTACTATCCTACAATCATATTCAGCTTCGATTTCATTCATGATTTTCATCGCTTCAATAATTGCTATAGTACTTCCTTTTTTAATAGTTTGTCCTGCTTTAGCAAAAGGTGCTGCACCTGGGCTTGGAGCTTGATAAAAAGTACCTACCATAGGGCTATTGATAGTTGGTTTATTAGAAGAGTTTGAGCTTGCTTTGGTCTCATTAACTACATTTACATTAATTGGCTGTGGAGCTGGAGCAACAGGAGTTGGAGCTGGTAATTCACAACATAAATCTTTTTCTAGTTCTATTTCAAATCCATCTTGTTCTTTTATTTTAATCTTGCTTATACTTGCTTCTGCAAAAAGTTGCATTAGTTCTTTGATTTCTTCTTTTGTCATATATTCTCCTTAATTTATAAGACTTAATTTATAATTATATATAAAAATACTAAAAATAACTTCAATTATTTATTTTTTACTTTTATTTTAAGATATAATTTAAAAATTCACTTTAATTATAAAGGACAAAAATGGGCTTAAAAGCAGATAATTGGATCAAAAAAATGGCATTAGAGCACAATATGATAGAGCCATTTTGTGAAGCAAATATAGGTAAAGGTATAGTTAGTTATGGGCTTTCAAGCTATGGATATGATATAAGAGTTGGAAGAGAATTTAAAATTTTTACCAATGTAAATTCCACTGTTGTAGATCCTAAAAATTTTGTAGAAGAAAATGTAGTAGATTTTGTAGGAGATGTATGTATAGTACCTGCAAATTCTTTCGCGCTTGCTAGAACGGTTGAGTATTTTAAAATGCCAAATGATGTTTTAGCTATTTGCCTTGGTAAAAGTACTTATGCAAGATGTGGTATTATAGTGAATGTAACTCCTTTTGAGCCAGGTTTTGAAGGACATATCACTATAGAAATTTCAAACACAACCCCACTACCTGCTAAAATTTATGCTAATGAAGGTATAGCTCAAGTTTTGTTTTTACAAGGAGATGAGCCTTGTGATGTAACATATGCTGATAAAAAAGGTAAATATCAAGCTCAAACAGGTATAACTTTACCAAGAATTTTAAAATAATTTTATTTTCAGCCGATATAAAAACTTAGTCAAGTAATAGGAAAATATATATGTTTAATGGAAAAAGCATTTTAATCACCGGTGGTACAGGAAGTTTTGGAAAAACTTATACTAAAACTTTACTTCAAAAATACAAACCTAAAAAAATCATCATTTATTCACGCGATGAACTCAAGCAATTTGAAATGGCAAGAGAATTTAATGATAATTGCATGCGTTATTTTATAGGTGATGTAAGAGATAAAGAAAGATTAAATATAGCGATGAAGGATGTTGATTTTGTCATCCATGCAGCTGCTATGAAACATGTACCAATTGCAGAATATAATCCAATGGAATGTATAAAAACTAATATCCATGGAGCACAAAATGTAATCGATGCGTGTTTGGAAAATAATGTAGAAAAATGTATCGCTCTTTCAACCGATAAAGCATGCAATCCTATTAATTTATACGGAGCTACAAAGCTTGCAAGTGATAAGCTTTTTGTAGCAGCAAATAACATCGCAGGAAATTCTCATACCAAATTTAGCGTTACAAGATATGGTAATGTAGTAGGCTCAAGAGGCTCTGTTATACCATTTTTTAAAAAACTAATCAATGAAGGCGCTAAAGAGCTTCCTATCACAGATGAGAGAATGACAAGATTTTGGATATCTTTAGAAGATGGGGTTAATTTCGTGCTGAATAATTTTGCTTATATGCATGGAGGGGAAATTTTCGTGCCAAAAATTCCTTCTATGAAAATCGTTGATTTAGCTAAAACTATGGCTCCTAATTTAGCTCATAAAATCATAGGTATAAGAGCAGGTGAAAAACTACATGAAATTATGATTTCAAGTGATGATAGTCATTTAACTTATGAATTTGAAAATTATTATGCCATTAGCCCAAGTATCCAATTTAATAATATTAATGTTGATTTTAGTATAAATGCAAAAGGACAAAAAGGTAAAAAAGTTTCTAATGGCTTTTCTTATAGCTCAGATAATAATCCATCATGGATTAGCCAAGAAGAGCTTTTAAATATAATAAATCATACAGAGCTTGAAAAATGATAACTTATTCTCATCAAAATATCGACGAACAAGACATACAAGTAGTTTGTGAGGCTTTAAAGGATGATTTTTTAACCGGTGGAAAAAAGGTTGAAGAATTTGAACAAGCCCTTTGTGAATATGTAGGTGTAAAATATGCTTGTGTGTTAAATTCAGCCACTTCTGCTTTACATCTTGCATATTTGTCTTTAAATGTAAAAGAAAAAATTGTTTTAACAACCCCCATTAGCTTTGCTGCAACTGCAAATGCTGCTTTAATGGCAGATGCTAGAGTGGAGTTTATAGATGTAAAAAGTGATGGAAATATTGATGAGAAAAAACTTGCTTTAAGATTAAATCAAGATAGCTCTAATATAGGGGCAATTTGCGTGGTTGATTTTGCGGGAAATAGCGTAGAAATGGATGAAATCTTAGCCTTAACTAAACAATATAATATCCCATTAATAGATGATGCAAGTCATGCTCTAGGTGCTACTTATAAAGATCAAAAAGTAGGCTCTATGGCAGATTTAAGCATATTTTCTTTTCATCCGGTTAAACCTATCACAACCTTTGAGGGTGGCGCAGTCGTTAGCAATGATAAGGAATTAATCTCAAAAATCAAGCTTTTAAGAAGTCATGGTATAGTCAAAAAAAGGCTTTGGGACAGTGATATGGTTGAGCTAGGCTATAATTATCGTTTGAGTGATGTTGCTTGTGCTTTGGGTATAAATCAACTTAAAAAACTTGATAATATGCTAGAAAAAAGAGAAATCATCACAAGTTTTTATGATAAAGAATTTGAAAAAAATCCTTATTTTAGCACTATAAAAATCAAAGATTATAAAAAAAGCTCAAGACATTTATACCCTATTTTGCTTTTTCCTGAATTTTATTGCCAAAAAGAGATTATTTTTGAAAAATTATTAAATTTAGGCATAGGTGTACAAGTGCATTATAAGCCAACTTATGAGTTTAGTTTTTATAAAAACTTATATGGAAATTTATTTTTAGAAAATGCAGATAATTTTTACAAAGCTGAACTTAGCATACCTGCTCATCAAGAAATGAGTTTAAAAGAAGCACAATTTGTTAAAGATAGTTTATTTAAGATCTTAGAAGAAACTAAAAAGGCTTGTTGTGAGTAAAAGTATGTATGAGCTAGCTTGTGAGCTTTTTCCTATATGTAGAAGTATTACAGGGGCTGGCTTTAGACAAAGCTTAAAAATACTTGATGAAGCTATGGGGGGGGGTATATTAAAAATTCACTCTATAGCAAGTGGAAGTAAAGTGTTTAACTGGGAAGTACCTGCTGAATGGGAGATAAATGATGCTTATATCATCACTCCAGATGGAGAAAAAATTTGTGATTTTAAGCAAAATAATCTTCATGTATTAAACTATAGCACAGGCATAGACACAGAGCTTAATCTAGCAAGCTTACGAAAACATCTTTACTCTATAGAGGATATGCCTGATGCCATACCTTATGTGACAAGTTATTATAAAAAAAGATGGGGTTTTTGCATAAAACATGAAGATAGAGTTAAACTAAAAGAAGGAAAATATAAAGTTTTCATAGATGCAAAACACCATGAAAATGGGGTTTTAAACTATGCTGATTTACTCATACCTAGCACGCAAAAAACAAAAGATGAAATTTTAATCTCTACTTACCTTTGTCATCCATCTATGGCAAATAACGAGTTAAGTGGCCCTGTGGTAGCTGTGTTTTTAGCTAAATGGCTTTTGGGACTGAAAGAGAGAAAATATAATTATCGTTTTGTTTTTATCCCTGAAACTATAGGGAGTATAGTTTATATTAGCAAACATTTAAAGCACTTACAAAAACACACTAAAGCAGGTTTTGTACTCTCTTGCATAGGTGATGATAATGCTTACTCACTCATTCACACTCCAAGTGAAAATACCCTAGCAGATAAAGTAGCCTTGCATACCTTGAAAGAAAAAAATAATTTTAAAGAATTTAGCTTTTTAGATAGAGGAAGCGATGAAAGACAATACTGTGCTCCTTTGGTAAATTTACCCGTAGTTGGAATTTGTAGAAGTAAGTATCTAGAATATAAAGAATATCATACTAGCAAAGATGATTTAAATTTCATCAGTGAAGAAGGATTGCAAGGTGGCTTAAAAGCTATGCAAGAAATCATTATGAATTTAGAAGTAAATGAAATTTATCAAAATACTGTATTTTGCGAACCCAATTTAGGCAAAAGAGACTTATACCATACTATCAATACTTCTTCAACCAATGATATACCAATATCATGTAATTTTTTAGCATATTGTGATGGTAAAAATGATGTTTTAGATATAGCCTCAAAGCTAAACACACAAGCTTATAAATTAAAAGATTTAATAGAAAAATTAAAATTTCACGGATTAATAAAATGAAATATTTCTTAGAATACAATGATAAAAAATACTCTAATGTTGACTTAATAGAAGCTTTTAAGAAACTTGGCATCAAAAAAGGCGATATTTTGTGTGTGCATACTGAACTTTTTAATTTTGGCACACCCTTGCTTCCTAGAAATGAATTTTTACAAACTATATTAGATTGTTTTTTTGAAGTTATAGGTAAAGAAGGTACTTTAATCATGCCTACATTTACCTATAGTTTTTGCAAAAATGAAGTTTATGATAAATTAAATTCTCCTACAAAAATGGGTGCTTTAAATGAATATTTTCGCAAACAAGCAGGGGTAAAACGCACTAATGATCCTATATTTTCCTTTGCTATAAAAGGAGCCAAAAAAGAATTGTTTTTAAAAGACACTACAAGTTGTTTTGGTGAAAATTGTGTGTATGATGTTTTAACACAAGAAAATGGAAAATATATACTTTTTGGAAGCACTACAGGACACACTCTAACTCATTATATCGAAGAAGAATACCGAGTAGATTACAGATATTTTAAAGATTTTCACGGAAAAATAATAGATGAACAAAACAGAATACATGATAAAAAAATAAAATTTTATGTAAGACATTTAGATAAAAAATCTTTACCAAATGTCGATAATATAAACTATATTACTAAAAAAACAAAAAATTTTATATACGAAAATTTTGGTGGTGCAACTATATGTTTATTTCATACAAAAGAATACAAAGAAGCGATAAAAAATGCTCTTGATGAAGATAAAAATATTTTTATATTACAGGATTAATCATGGAAAATAAATTTTATGAAATTTTAGAAAATATACTCGAAGTAAAAGTCAATGAGAATTCAAATTTAAGCATGCAAAATTGTAAAAATTGGACTTCTTTAAACCATATTGATATAATCATGAGTTTAGAAGAAGAATTTGAAATCAAATTTAGCAAAGATGAATTAAGTCAGCTAAAATCACAAAATGAACTTTTGCAAGCTATTAAGGAGAAATTATGCTAGAAAATACAAAAGAATTATTTAAGCTAATAGAAGAAAAAAATCCACTACACAAAAAATGTTTAGATGGATTACAACTCTCTAAAGAAGAATATGAAGATTTAGAAAAGCTTATTGTTTATTACAAAGATACACTAAATATTACTTTAGAAGAACAAGCTCAAAGCTATATAGTTGTATTAAATGATACTTTAGAAGAAACTAGATATTTTATAGAATTTGGAAAATATAGATATAGCACCTTAGCAGAAGTAGAAAATATGGTGTATTTTAATGAAAACTATATGAAGCAATACATGGTGGGTCTTGCCATATCTTCTTTTATATGGAATGCTCATATTGAGGTTAGAAGATATTTTGCTAAGTATATAGATGAAAAACAAAATCAAGAAAATACCTATCTTGAAATAGGGCCAGGGCATGGTGAGTTTTTTGTTAAAGCCCTAAGAAGTCAAAAATTTAAAGAATATTTTGGTATTGATATATCTCCTATAAGTTGTCAAATGAGCAAGGATATGGTAGAAAATCAGTTTGGTAAAATAAATACTAAATGCGAATTTATATGTAAAGATTTTACCAAATGTGAGTTTAACAACAAAGCTGATTTGGTAGTAATGGGAGAAGTTTTAGAACATGTTGAACAACCTTTACAATTTATGAAAGATGTAAAAGCCTTATTAAATGATAATGGAGAAATCTTTGCGACTATACCTATCAACGCTCCTGCTATTGATCATATTTATTTATTTTCTCATCCTGATGAAGTCAAAGAATTACTTAATAAAGCAGGATTGAAAATCAAAGAATGTGAATATTTTATGGCAAATAATTATTCTTTAGAAAAAGCACTAAAAACAAAGAATGCTATTGTAATGGCAGTAGTTTTGGTAAAAGAATGAATCTTTTTTCACCGAATTTAAAAAGAAATGATCTCATAAAATTTAGCAAAGAAAATCATCATAAAAAAATTACTATCAATGTCTTTAGAAATCATTCTTTTGAAGTGATTTCAAGCATACTAAACGCATTTTTAGCCTTTAGTAAATTAAAGGCTGAATTTAACATAAGCTCTTATGATGATAGTTTAAGTTATGATAATTTTCAAAAAGCAGATTTAAACATCATTTTTATAGACTTAAACGATTATAAAAAAAATGCAGATGGTTTTATCAAAGAAAAAATACAAGAACTATCAAGCATTAGCAACGCTCCTATCATCACACTTTTACTTGGCGATACAAGCTTAAAAGAATATAGTATTTGTGAAATACTAAAGCCCTTTTTAGATGAAAATCTCATCATAGATGATAGTAATTTTGAAATAAATGCAAGCAGACTTAGCAATAAAGCTTGTGTAAAATTAGCCCAAATTCTAGGACTAAAAATCCTACCTAGCTTTTTACAACCGACTTTAAAAGCAATCATCATAGATCTTGATAATACCTTATACCAAGGAATTTTAGGTGAAGATGGCATTGAAAATCTTGCTTTATCTAGCAATCATAAAGCCTTGCAAAGTGAGCTTTTAAATTTAAAAAATCAAGGTTTTTTACTTGCCATTGCTTCAAAAAACGAAGAAGAAGATGTGAAAAAACTTTTTACACAAAGAAAAGACTTTTTATTACAACTTGATGATTTTAGTATAATCAGGGCTAATTGGAAAAGTAAAGACGAAAATATTAAAGAAATTATAAATTTTTTTAATATAGCTTTTGATAGCGTGCTGTTTATTGATGATAATATAGCCGAAATTGAAAATGTATCACACCTTCATATTAACACCTTACTAGCTGATGAAAATAGTGCTTATAGTTTAAAGCTCTATCCTAGACTTTTAAAAACAAGCTTTAGCAAGGAAGATGAGTTAAGAAGTGCTGATATTAAAGCAAATTTACAAAGACAAGAGCTTAGCAAGCTTAACCCTAAAGAGTATTTTGAAAAATTACAAATTTGTTTGAAATTTCATATCAACCACGCAGATGAACTTGAAAGAATTTCGCAACTACTTAATAAAACTAATCAATTTATATCAAACTACTCAAGATTAAGCTTAAAAGAGTGCAAAGAATTTATGCAAAAACATGCTATTTTGACTATAAGTATGAGTGATAAATTAAGCGATAGTGGTATTATAGCAATTTTTGTAGCTTATGAAGATGAAACAAATTTAATCATAAAAGATCTTTGCATAAGTTGTAGAGCCTTAGGAAGAAGGCTTGAAAAAATTATGCTATATAAGGCTATAGAGTTATTACACCTGTATTTTAATACAAAAGAATGTATTTTATACTTTCAAAAAGGCGAAAGAAATATGCCATTTTTGGAATTTTTATATAGTTTAAATGCAAATATAAAAGAAAATTTTGCTCTAATCCAAAAAGAAATGATAAATTACGAAGGACTTATAATTGAAAGCTAGTTTTAATAAAGCCAAAATAGCGGGCATAAGCATTTGTGTGCCTAATAAATGCATAAATATAGATGATTGCTTAGAAGATGTTTTTCAAAATGATGTCAAAATGCTAAAAAGAATGAAAAAAATTTCAGGCATACAAAAAAGATTTATCGCTGATGAAAATATTAGCACAACAGATTTAGCCTATGAAGCAAGTATAAATTTATTTAAAATACTTGATTTTGATAAAAATGAGCTTGATATGGTGATTTTTGTTACACAAACTCCTGATTTTTTTATGCCATCATGTGCAAACTATCTTCACAAACGATTAAATTTAAAGCCTCAAACTATAGCTTTTGATGTAAATCAAGCGTGTTCGGGGTATTTATATGGCTTATTTATAGCTTTTTCTTTTTTAGAAAATCAAAATGCAAAAAATATTTTATTAATTTGTGGTGATACTTTAAGCAAAACCATAAACCCTTTGAATGCAAATTTAGCTCCAATCTTTGGTGATGGAGTAAGCGCAACACTCATAAGTTGTGCAAATGAAAAATCGTTTTTTAAGCTTTATTCTAATGGAGAAGGTTTTGATAAACTCATCATACCCAATAGAGCTTTTGCTAAACTTGATGAGAGTAAAAGCTCCAATAAAGAAATATTTCAAACCAATAAACATAGGGGCTTAGATAATCTTTACATGGATGGGGCTGAAATTTTTAACCAAGCGCTTAATCTTGAAAGTCAAAGTATAAAAGCAATGCTTGATTTCTGTGAAAAAAATAAAGATGAAGTGGATTATTTTTTATTGCATCAATCCAATCAATTTTTAGTTGATTCTATTATAAATGATTTGGGTATTGATAGCTCTCAAGCACCAAATTTTTTGATGTCAAAATATGCTAATTTGAGTGCTTGCTCTTTACCTGCTTTACTTTGTGAAATACAAAAAAATGATTTTAATGCCATTTTAAGTGCTTTTGGCGCTGGATATGCCTGGGGAAGTGCTTATATAAATTTTGATAAAAACTTTAAAACTGATACAATTTCAATTTATAAAGGAGAAAAAAATGACTAAAGAAGAATTACTAGAAGCTATTAGCGAAGCTATGCATATGGATGAAACACTGAAAGAAAATATGATTTTAGATGATATTGATGAATGGGATAGCTTAGCTTTTGTATCTATCATGGTATTATTTAAAAACTCACTTGGTAAGCAAATTAACGGTGATGATCTTAAAAAATGTGAAAAAGTAAGTGATCTTTTAGCTTTAGCTGGTGTTTAAACAAAATATTTGTTTAAACCCTTTCCACACTTAAAACAATCTGCTCATTTTTCTCTTTAAAAGTATATATTAAATCATCACACTTGTATGAGATTTCTTTTTTACAAGTTTTATCTTTTAAAGGTTCTTGTAAAATTTGTGGTAAGTGTTTTTTAATAAGTAATTTCATAGGTATACCCATACCATGAGTTAGATTTTTAATAAACTTACCATCTATTTGTTTTTCATCTATAACTTTTATAAATTCAACATCAAATCCATGTTTTTTTAAAGTATCAACGTATTCTTCTTTTTCTTCTAAAGACACCCATTCATCAAATTTAGAATGATAAGCAATGTATTTTGGATTTGGATATTTTGCTTGTATATTTAGATGATCTTTATTTAATGTTTCTCTAATTAATTTTCTAGCAAATGAAAAATAATAAGGTGATTGTTTATTTGTAGTCCAAAATGTTTTATCACAACAGCATAATCTTATATTTTGAAAGAAATTAAAAGTCGCAACTGAATAATACTCGGTAAAATCAACTTCTTTGCCAAAACCTATAACCCTCCATAAATCAGTAAGGCTAACATGGGAAGAATTATCCACCACAACATCAACAAGCCAAGGAGCTAATTTTGCACATAAATTTGCCAAATATCCTCCATGAGATGCTCCAACTAAAATATGCTTTATACCCCCCCCCATAGCTTTAAAAGCGAAATTTTTTCTAATATATAAAAGAGCATTTAGTATATCTGTTGCTTGCATGATACCAAAATTTTGATATTCATTCTTTGTAGGCTGTAAACTTGCACTTAAATCTAAATAATAATTCCTATCAATCTCCCAATTATTTTTATTTTTTTGAATTTCTTTATCAAGATAATCCATAGCAGGATGAAATTCTTCAAAAGAATTAAGTTTTGATATATCATAAGGAATTTCTATACCAATAGCCTTTAAACTTGTGTCAAATATAAGTCTATCAATATCATCAAGATAAATCTTAGCCCCAGTTTGAGGACGATTTCCTATGCAATGATAATTTACGTTTAAAACTGCTACATTATAATTTCTAGCACAATAATCACTTATATATAAATCATCTTTTATATCCCCACCAATGCCACTTATAATACAAACAATAGCCTCTATTTCTTTACTATCATCATAAGTTAATTTAAATTCTAATTTACTTTCTCTTTTTATATTTAATTCTACATCGTCACAAGAGTCTATGAAATAGGTTTGATTTATGAGCATGTTAAGCCTTTTAAAATTAAAATTTAATTATACTTATTTTTTATAAAATTAAAGAGAGTTTATGAAAAATCTTTGTATTATCCCTGCGCGTGGTGGTTCTAAACGTATTCCTAGAAAAAATATCATTGATTTTTTAGGAAAACCCTTGATTGCTTATAGCATAGAAAGTGCTTTAAATTCGAGTATTTTTGATGATGTGATTATCTCAAGCGATGATGAAGAAATCATCGAAGTAGCTTTAAAATATGGTGCAAAAGCTCCTTTTGTGCGCAAAAAAGAATTAAGTGATGATTATGCAAGCTCAACCGCTGTAATCCAAAATGCCATCATCACTCTAGAAAAACAAGGTAAAATCTATGAAAATGTGTGTTGCTTATACGCAACAGCTCCGCTTATAGATGAGTTTATCTTGCAAAAAGCTTTTGAGCAATTTAGCCAAAATGAATGTAAATTTTTATTTTCAGCTTGTGAATTTGAATACCCTATACAAAGAGGTTTTTACCTTGATGAACAAAACAAAGTTTATATGTTTGATGAGTCAAATTATCACAAACGCTCACAAGATCTTACTAAAGCTTATCACGATGGTGGCGCATTTTACTTTGGCAAAAAAGAAGCATGGCTAGAAGAAGATTTTATGTTTAAACCTTATTCTAAAGCCTTTTTACTTCCAAGGAATAAAATTTGCGATATTGACACCTTTGAAGACTTAGAATTTGCTAAAATACTATATCAGTTTCACAAAGGTAATAAATGTTTATAAATAAAATCAAAGGTTTTAAATACCCTGATATGGAGCTTGTAAGATGGTTTTTTAAAAATAAGCTCGACACTTTGAAAAATGCAAAAGTTTTAGAATTTGCCTCTCATAATGGCAATAATCTTTCTTTATTTGCAAATTATGATTATGAATGTATCGGCGTAGAACTTAGTAAACAAAATCATGAAAACGCTATTTATAATTTTAAAGAAATTATGCATTATCAAAAGGCAAGTTTTTTTAATGAAAATATGCTTGATTTTGCTAAAAATCATCAAAATATAAATGCAGATGTGTTTTTAATACCTAATGTAATTAATTACATTAGCAAAGATGAATTTAAAATTTTACTGCAAGATACAAAACAAAACAACCTATATCAAACAAATAAATTAGGATATGCTCATTTTTTCTTAAGAGCAAGAAGTGTTAAAGATCATCGCTACGGACTTGGAGAAAAATTAAAAAACGATAGTTTTATTTTAAACTATGATGAATTTAGTGGTGAGAAAAATTGTCTTTGCACAGCTTATCAAGAACACGAACTTGTAGAAATTTTAAAAGAATATTTAAATTTATATGATTTTGAAGTTATCACAAGTGAAAATATCAATATAAAAAATAAAATTTATATCAAAGATAGCGATATAATCATCTATGGTAAAATCACTAAGGAGTAAAAATGTACTTAAGAGATTTAAAAGGTTTAAAATTTCCAGATTTAGCTGTAATTAAATTCTTTTTTAAACAAGGACTACATCAAAAAAGCAACCAAAAAGTTTTGGAATTTGCCTGTTCTAATGGTAATAATCTTTCTTTATTTGCAAATTATGATTATGAATGTATCGGAGTTGATTTAAATCAAGAAAATATTAACAATGCTAATTACAATTTCAAAGAAGTAATTCAATGCAAAAACTATCAGTTTTTTCATGATGATATCTTAGAATTTCCCTTAAAAAATCCAAATATTAACGCAGATATTTTTATGATTCCTAATGTGATTAACTATCTTTTGAAAGAAGATTTTTTAAAATTATTAAAAATTTCCAAAGAAAATTCTATGTATAAAGAAAATGCTTTGTTTTTTTTAAGAACAAGAAGCATAAAAGATTATAGATATGGCTATGGAGAAAAAATAGCTCATAATTGTTTTAAAATCACAAACGATAACACCACAGGAGAGCTTGGATGTATAAACACTCTCTACCAAGAATATGAACTTGTAGAAATTTTAAAAGAATATTTAAATTTATATGATTTTAAAGTACTTACTTATGAAAATACCAATATCATGGGAGAAGATGAAAGATTAGTTAATGATAGTGATATTGTAATTTATGGAAAAATTAAGTGAAAATAGCCATCATGCAGCCAACCTTTAATCCATGGCTTGGCTACATGTATATGATACAAAGTGTTGATACTTTTGTCTTTTTGGATAATGTTCAATTTGAACGCAGATCATGGCAAAATAGAAACAAAATTAAATTACAAGATAAAACTTTTTTACTAGGACTAAATTTACAAAAAGCACCACAAAAAACATCACTTCAAGATATATTATTTGAAAAAGATGATAAATGGAAAATTAAATTTTTAAAGACTATTCATCATGCTTACTCTAAAAGTATTAATTTTAATAAATACTACAATATCTTAGAAAAAGCTTTATTTAAACATACACATTTAGCACAATTTAACATGGAGTTAATCAAAATATATTGTGAACACTTAAACATTAAAACTCCTATTTTACAAGCTTCTTCTTTAAATTTAAAAAATGAAAAAAAAGAAAAATTACTACTTGAAATTTGTCAAACATTAAAAGCTGATCATTACCTCTCTCCAGAAGGCTCAAAAAATTACCTTGAAAAAGAAGCGGCAAAAGAAATTTTTAAAAATGCAAATATAAAAATTGAATATTTTGATTTTATCCATCCAACCTATACTCAATTGGGTGTAAATTTTATAGCTTATTTGGGAATTTTAGATTTTTTATTTAACGAAAAAGAGCCTTGTATCAAATTTCAAGAATGTGTCAAAATAAACGAGTGTAATAATGAGAGTTCTTTTTAGAAGCGATAGTTCTAGCGCTATAGGACACGGACATATCAAAAGAGATCTTTTGTTAGCTAAACAATACCAAGATGTATCTTTTGCTTGTTTACCACTAAAAGGCTCTTTAATAGATGAAATTCCTTATCCTGTATATGAGCTAACAAGTGCTAGTATATATGAACTCATCAATCTCATCAAAAAGGAAAATTTTGATCTTTTAATCATTGATCATTATGAGATCACTGCAGATGATGAAAAACTCATTAAATTAGAAACAGGAATTAAAATTCTTAGCTTTGATGATGAGATAAAAGAACATTTTTGCGATATTTTACTTAATGTCAATGCTTATGCTAAAGAAAGCGATTATGAAAATTTAGTGCCAAAGTATTGTGAATTAAGATGTGGCTTTCCCTATGCTCTAATACGCGATGAGTTTTACCAAGAAAGCAAGATAAAAAGAGAGAAAATTTATGATTATTTTATCTGTATAGGGGGAAGTGATCCAAAAAACATTTCCTTTGATATAGCAAATAAACTAAACAAAAATAAAATCATCATCATAGCTACCACAAAAGCAAATTCTCATCTAAATTTGCTTCAAAAATTAAGCCAAAAAAACTCTAATATACAAATTCTCATTGACCATCCTAGCCTTGCTAGATTAATGAATGAAAGTAAAAAACTCATCATTAGCGCAAGCTCATTAGTCAATGAAGCTTTGATTTTAAAAGCAAATTTTAAAGCCATAGCTTATGCTAAAAATCAAGAAAAAATTGCAACTTGGCTTGCTAAAAAAGGCTATGAAGTGGAGAATTTTATATGATAGTTTTAAAAGATTTTATCCACTTAAACCAAGAAGAAATCAAGCTCGTTTTAAAATGGCGAAATAATGAAAGCATTGCTAAATTTATGAAAACACAAAATATCGCTTTAAAAGAGCATTTAAACTTTTTATCTAGCCTAAAAACAGATACAACTAAAAAATACTTTTTAGTTTATGATAGCAAACAAGCTATAGGCGTGATTGATTTTATCAATATAACTAACAATTCATGCGAATTTGGGCTTTATGGTATAAAAAAAGGTATAGGCGAGCTTTTAATGCAAGAAGTTAAAAACTATGCTTTTAATATTTTAAAAGTTCAAACTTTAAACGCTTGTGTTTTCAAAGAAAACACAAAAGCTTTAAATTTATATTTAAAACATGGTTTTAAAATTATTAAAGAAGATAATAATTTTTATTTTGTAAATTTAAACAATCCTCACAGGGATATTATTTTTTAAAAGCTCATTTTTAACATCATTTGGAGTATATTGACTAAAATGAAATATAAAAGCACCTGCTAATGCATTCGCACCAAGTTGTATAGCTTTTACCCCATCTTGAGGCTTAGAAAGCCCTCCATTAATAATGAGTGGAATTTTTAATTTACCTTTGAAATACTCTAGTAATTCCCAATCATACCCTAAAGAACTTCCTTCTTTATCAACACTTGTTAAAAGTATCTCCCCTGCTCCCAAAGATTCGTATTTTAATGCAAGTTCTAGCGGATCAATATCTAAAATTTCATTATTAAAAACTTTAAATTTATTTTTGTATTTTTTTACATCAACCGAGCATACTACACAAGAACTTCCAAAAGTATTTGCCACCTTTTTGACAAAATCTGGGTTTTGCAAAGCCATAGAATTAATACTAATTTTATCAGCACCTATATCTAACACTTTTCTAATATCTTCTAAAGTTCTAATCCCACCTCCAATAGTTAAAGGCATAAAGCACTCATTAGCTATATCTTCTAAGCTTTCAAAATCTATAACACCGTTTTTATTAATATCCAAAACTATAAGCTCATCAACATTTCTAGCATTATATATCCTAGCTGTGCTTACCACATGTCCTATAGTCCTAAAAGAAGAAAAATTGATACTTTTTACAAGCTGATGATCTTTTAATAACACACAAGGTATGATTCTTGTTTTAAGCATGCTAGACCTTTAAATTTGCAAAATTTTCCAAAAGTTTCAAACCTACATTTTGGCTTTTTTCAGGGTGAAATTGCACAGCAAAAATATTATCTTTTTCAAAACTTGCACAAAAAGGTTTTTCATACTCACAAAAAGAAGTCTCCACTCTCTCTAAACACTCTACATAATAAGAATGCACAAAATAAAAATCACTTTTTTCTAAAATTCCATCAAAAAGCTTGCTTTTTTTATCACTAAACTGTAAATCATCCCAGCCACTGTGCAATATTTTTTTTTTACTTAAATCAAATTTCAAAACCCTTGCTTTTATAAAATCAAGCCCTTCGCACTCTCCGCCCTCATATCCTTTACTGGCAAAAAGTTGCATACCAAGACAAATCCCCAAAATAGGCTTTTTATCTTTTAAAACACATTCTTTTAAAAGCTCATCTAGTGCAAGTTTTTTTAAATTTTCCATACCTTGTTTAAAAGATCCAACACCTGGTAAAACTAATTTAGAGGCATTTTTTATATCTTCTTTTTTAGAACTTATAATCACTTCTTGATTAAGTTTTTCAAAAGCTTTCAAAACAGATTTAAAATTTCCAAGACGATAATCAACAATGCAAATCATTTCAAAATAAACTCATCTTTTTTTATCAATGATCCATCGCTATCTCTT
This sequence comes from Campylobacter sp. CNRCH_2015_0338h, assembly GCF_025772785.1. Lineage (NCBI taxonomy): Bacteria > Pseudomonadati > Campylobacterota > Epsilonproteobacteria > Campylobacterales > Campylobacteraceae > Campylobacter > Campylobacter sp. CNRCH_2015_0338h. Next base: position 3,193 of record NZ_JAKMST010000004.1, on the reverse strand, counting down.
AAGAATTTACCATTTTCATCGCGTTTAAATATCTTTTTATTAGTAAAAGAATCTACAATTTTTTCAAATTCTTTTTCACTAAAACCACTAAATTTCAAATATTTCTTAATAGCCTTTTTAGGTGGCTTTCCATCATATTTATTTACAAGTCTCACACCCTCTTCACGGCTAATATAGCCAAGTCTTATATCCAAACACGCATTATCTGTAGCTCTTCCAAAACCATATTTGCAGTATTTTAAATAATCATGCACATGATTTGAATAACAATCTAAATTTTCAAAATTCTCATAAGTAGTTTCAACTGGTTTTGCGCTAGTTTTAAAGCCATTTTCTTGGGCTAATTTTAAATTATACTTATAATCCCATTTAAAATAATATCCCAAAAATAGCCCTGTAACTCCTACTCTTTGAAGTTCTTCGTCACTTGGATAAGTGTAAAAATATAAATCCTTCTCTCTAATACCATCAACACCAATCATATCAGAAATTCTATTACCCAAAAGCCCACCAAATTCTTCAAGCCACTCTCTACCTAAAGTGTTTTTTTCTTTAGAACTAGCTGGCCCACCATATTCAATCTGCGAACTTTCCCCCCAAATAATCAAAGGAATTTCAAAAGCAACAGCTACTTTTGGAACACATGTAAAAATTCCCAAATGGTTTTGCCATTCATTATCGCCCGTTCTTACAAAAGCTTCACGGGATAATTTTTTATATACCAAAGGATTTCTTTTTATATGGATCAAATCAACACCAAGATTGTTTAAATTTTTTAAATTCTTTTTACCTATTTTAGTAGGGATACTTGGTTCAAAACAAACACACAAAGGATTAAGCCCAAACTCAAGACATTTTAAAACTTGAAAAGTAGAATCCTTACCGCCACTTACTCCTATGACACAATCATACACGGGGTGTTTTTTATATTTTTTCACAAGTTCTAGAAATTCTTTTTCACGCTCTTGCCAGTTTATGTGATGATTTTTCGCTTCTTGCGAGCAACACGCATCACAAATTCCCTCATCATTAAAATGCAAATCAGGCTTAGTATCTGGCATAACGCATTTTTTACAAAATTTCATATTAACTCCAAAAAAATATTTATAATCATCATAAATCGACTATGATTATATTTTCTAAAGCTAAATAAATTTTATTTTGTTACAATTTTTTTATTTAAAGGTTTATAGATTATGGATTTAACTTTACTTCCTTATATGATTATAGGGATTTTTTCAGGTATGGCTTCAGGGGTTTTTGGTATAGGTGGTGGTATGATCATCGTTCCTTTCATGCTTACTTTAGGACTCAGCTCTCACCATGCTGTTGCAATTTCTGTTGTACAAATGATTTTTGCTTCTATTTTTGGCTCCTATTTAAACTATAAAAAGAAAAATTTGATCTTAAAAGATGGACTCATCATAGGATTTGGAGGCTTTTTGGGTGCGATGTTTAGCGGGCTTTTACTCTCATATTTTTCAGATATAACCTTAACAAGTATTTTTCTATGCGTGAGTATTGTATTCTTTTTAAAATTTGCTTTTAATCAAAAAAGCTCCATTGGAAACATCAACCACTCTAATATCTTAAAAAATTCCATTTTGCTAATTTGTGGCGTATTTACAGGAATTTTTGCTATATCTTTAGGGATTGGCGGTGGGCTTTTAATCACCCCTATTCTAGCTTATTTTTTAGGCTATGATACTAAAAAAGTAGTACCACTTAGTTTGTTTTTTGTGATTTTTGCTTCCATTTCAGGGATTAGTTCTTTTGTATATAATGACATCATTGATAAAGAAGTCTTACAAAATGGAAGCTTAGTAGGACTTAGTTCTATGCTAGGGGTTTATCTTGGTATTAAAATCATGGAAAAAATCAACCTCAAATCTCACCGTATAGCGCTTTTAGGTATTTACACTCTTTCTATAACTATGACTATTATAAGCTTGATTAAAAAGCTAAATTTATTTTAATCTATCGGCAAATTTTTGTCTATTGGAAGTATAAACAAAGCTTAAAACTTCCGCCACTGCTTTAAAAAGCTCTGGTGGAATAAGATCATTTACCTCGCAAGCTTTATAAAGTTCTCTAGCTAAAGGAGGATTTTCATAAATCATCACATTATATTCATATGCCATATCTTTTATACGCAAAGCTAAAAAGTCCACTCCTTTAGCTAAAACTTTTGGTGCAGCTTCTTTAGAGCTATCATAACGCAAAGCAACCGCATAGTGAGTAGGGTTAGTAATCACCACATCAGCACTAGCGACATCTTGCACCATTCTGCGTCTTGCTGCTTCCATTTGCAAACGACGAATTCTTCCTTTTACCAAAGGATCTCCTTCGCTTTGTTTGTATTCATCTTTAATTTCTTGCTTACTCATACGCAAATTTTTAAAGTACTGATACCTTACCAAAAGCACATCTAAAAATCCTATAATCAAAAAAGCTATAATCACAATAGCCGCAAGTATAATAGCCTTATCTCTAAGCCATAAAAGTTGTGGATAAATCGTATAAAGCTCTACTCTAGGAAGTTCTTTCATAAATTGTAATAAAAAAATAAAAGCTATACCAAAAACCACTCCAACTTTAAGAGTAATTTTTAAAGCTTCAATAATTTTTTTCAAAGAAAAAAGATTTTTAAGACCATTAATAGGGTTAATTTTGTTAAAATTTGGAGTGATGGGCTTAGTGGTAAAAATAAAACCAAACTGCATTAAATTTCCAAGCACACCTGCAACCATAATCGTTAAAGTAATAGGTAAAACCATAATAAACATTTCTATCATGGTTTTTATAATAATTTTTTGCAAGATTTTTAAATCAAGTTCTATACCTATAAAGCTTTGATAAAACCTATACAAACCGCTAATTCTCTCACCTATAAAAGGCAACATAAACAATACCACAACCACAGCTATAACAAGTACAGCCACAGCAGATGCATCTTGGCTTTTTGGGACATTACCCTCTTTACGAGCATCTTCTATTTTCTTGGACGTGGGTTCTTCTGTTTTTTCTTGATCATCAGCAGCCATAAAAAACCTTTAAATTTTTAAAGCAAAATTATAACATTTAATCCAAGTATCAACAAATTTGACTACTTGGATTTAAGCTTACCCCACCCTCTAAAACTTTTTCTTTCTAACATCCTCTAAGATATCACTAGCTATTTTATTTACATTAT